>JAFUXN010000131.1 GCA_017477125.1 Selenomonadaceae bacterium | reverse complement strand
TTTTGATCCCGCCCACCCACCCTTTAAAGGCTACGCCTTTATAATCCATGGAGAAGGCACAAGCCTTCGGCTTTATCAGCCCTGTTAAACCATGTTTAAAAATCTTTTGGGGGGCGACGGTTGAGAGCATGATCAAAAAATTTATCGACGGCTGTTTGAAGCAGGGGATCATCAACGTCGGCGAAAAGATAGTGGTGGCGGTCAGCGGCGGCGCAGATTCAATAGCCCTTGCCGATCTCCTTCACCGCGCCCGTCAACGTTTCAAACTCGAGCTCACCATCGCCCACTACGAACATGGATTGCGCGGCGCCGATTCGATTGCCGACGCCGATTTCGTCAAGCAATTCGCTCGCGACCGTTCAATCGATTGCATCATCGAGCACGGCGACGTTCAATCATACGCCGCCGCTCATCATCAATCGATCGAGACCGCCGCGCGCAACCTTCGGCATGATTTTCTTGAGCGCGTTCGCTCCCGATTGGATTACGATTCGATCGCGCTGGCGCATCACGCCGACGATCAAGCCGAGACGATCCTGATGCGATTGATCAGAGGAACGGGCTCGACGGGATTATCGGCGATGAGCCCGCGCGCCAATCGATTGATCCGACCCCTGCTAAACTTCCGCAAGGTCGAGCTCGAAGATTATTGTCGGCGAAGAAATTTGCAGCCGCGGATCGACGCAACCAATTTCGATCCGATCGCCACGCGCAATAAAATTCGTCTCGAACTGATACCGTTGCTGACGACCTTCAATCCGTCGATCGTCGAAACGTTATGCCGCTTGGGCTCGACCGCCGCCGACGATGCTCAATTCATCGAAGAGCAGGCGCGAAAAATTTTCCCGTCGGCAATAAAACCGTCTGAAATAAAAACGTCGACAATCCTTGACAGATCATGTAAAATGAAATTATCCCAAGCGGTTGTCAAAGCTCAACCCGTCGCCGTCCAACGCGCGTTGATCCGAATGTTCCTGGCGAACGAGTTGGGCTCGCTCGAGGGGATCGAGTTCGTTCACATTGAAGGCGTCCGACGAGTGATCACCGACGGGCTCAAGGGCGTCGAGCTCCCTAACCATGTCAGAGTCAATTTGAGTAAAAAATTTATTTCGATCGAGAAAGGACTGGTTCATATGAAAAGCAAAGAGGATTACATCGAGCGCGTACTTTTCACTGAGGAGGAGATTGGTGCGCGTGTGGCAGAGCTCGGCAAGCAGATCAGCGAAGATTATGCGGAGATCGATTCGCCGCTGCTGACGGTTGGGATTCTCAACGGCGCGGCGGTGTTCTTCACCGATCTGGTTCGCAAGATCAGCATTCCGGTGCAGTTCGATTTCATGAACGTGTCGAGCTACGACGCGGGTTCGCATACGAGCGGCAAGGTCAACATTTTGAAGAACCTCGAGACCGACGTGCGCGACCGCCATATCCTCCTCATCGAAGACATCATCGACTCGGGCACGACCATGAAGTATCTGCTTGAGTACTTCCGCGGCAAGAAGGCGGCGAGCGTGAAGATCTGTTCGCTGCTCAACAAGCCGTCGCGTCGTAAGGTTGAGGTGTCGATCGACTACTGCGGATTCGACATTCCCGACGAATTCATCGTGGGCTACGGTTTGGATTTTGCGCAGCACTATCGCAATCTGCCGTACCTCGGGGTGCTCCGTCATTCGATCTACGAAAAATAATTGTGTGGCACTGAGAATAAGGGGCGTTGAGTATTGAACAGTTTTTTGCGCAATGTAGGATTTTATCTGCTGGTGATATTCATAGCGATAACGGTGATAGATTACTTCTCCGCCAAGCCGCAGACGATCGAGGAGACAAACTACTCGCAGTTTCTCAAGATGATCGATGCGGGCGAAGTGTCGAAGGTCACGCTCGTTCGAAACAGCATCAAGGGCACGACCAAAGACGGCGTGGAGTTTGCAACGACCATTCCCGATTATCCGATTGTCGACGAAACTTTGGTGACGAAGCTCGAAAGTCAAGGCATTGAAATCACGGCGCAGAATCCGAAAGAGCCGCCTTGGTGGACGACGCTCCTTTCGTCATTCCTGCCGATCCTGTTACTGATAGGCGTATGGTTTTTCATCATGCAGCAGACGCAGGGCACGGGCGGCAAAGTGATGTCGTTCGGCAAGAGTCGGGCGCGAATGAGCACGGGCGACAAGGTCAAGGTGTCGTTCAATGACGTGGCGGGCGCCGACGAAGCAAAAGAGGAGCTGGCGGAGGTCGTCGAGTTCCTTCAGCACCCGAAGAAGTTCAACGATATAGGCGCGCGCATTCCGAAAGGCGTACTGTTGTTCGGTCCTCCGGGCACGGGCAAGACGTTGTTGGCGAAAGCGGTCGCGGGCGAAGCGGGCGTGCCGTTCTTCTCGATAAGCGGCTCGGATTTTGTAGAGATGTTTGTTGGCGTGGGCGCGTCGAGAGTGAGAGATCTGTTCGCTCAAGCGAAGAAGAATGCGCCGTGCATCGTGTTCATCGACGAGATAGATGCGGTGGGACGACAGCGCGGCGCGGGACTCGGCGGCGGACATGACGAGCGCGAGCAAACGCTGAATCAATTGCTGGTCGAGATGGACGGATTTGCGGCGAACGAGGGGATAATCATCGTGGCGGCGACGAACCGCCCCGACATACTTGATCCCGCGCTGTTGAGACCGGGACGATTTGATCGGCAGATCGTGGTTGATAAGCCGGACGTGAAAGGGCGGCTGGCGATCCTTCAGGTGCATACGAAGGGCAAACCGATCGCGAAGGACGTTGACCTTGACGTGTTGGCGCGACGGACGCCGGGCTTCACGGGCGCAGACCTTTCGAACCTGGTGAACGAGGCGGCGCTGTTATCTGCTCGACGGAACAAACGGGAGATCGCGATGCTCGAGCTCGAAGAATCGATCGAGCGAGTGATGGCGGGCCCCGAACGCAAGTCGAAAGTGATGAGCGAGGACGAGAAGAAGTTGACGGCGTACCACGAGGGCGGTCATGCACTGGTGGGAATGATGTTGAAGCACGCCGATCCGGTGCACAAGGTGACGATCATTCCGCGCGGACGAGCGGGCGGCTACACGTTGATGCTGCCGAAGGAAGATCGGAGTTACGCGACGCGATCGGAGTTGCTTGATCGATTGAAAGTGGCGATGGGCGGACGCGTGGCGGAGGAGATCACGCTTGACGAGATATCGACGGGGGCATCGCAGGACATACAGCAGGCAAGTCGGATCGTGCGTTCGATGATAATGCAGTACGGTATGAGTGATGTATTGGGACCGATCGCGTACGGCGAAGGTTCGGAGCATCAAATTTTCCTCGGGCGTGATTTTTCATCGCAACGGAACTACTCTGAAGAGGTGGCGGGCGAGATCGATAAAGAAGTGCACCGTTACATGGAAGAGGCTTATACCGAGTGCAAGAAGATATTGATCGAGAATCGTGACGCGCTCGAGCGTATAGCGCAGGCGTTGATGGACAAGGAGACGTTGACGGCAGCAGAGTTGAAGGCGATCGTATTCGGTGCCGAGCAGCCGCAAGCGGTGATCCAACCGCCGCCTCCTCCGCCGCCTCCGGCTCCAGCGTTGAAACTTGCCAAGCCGACGTTTGAAACGCTGTTCGAGCCGGAACCGCCGACGCCGTCGAGCAATCCCTCGCCGGTGTGATCGATAAAATTTTTTCGGCTCCCAATGTCGGCAACGGCGATCGGGCGCCGATAATTTTTATGTTTTCGATTGGGTGATAGTATGAGTGAAGTATTATTGCATTACACGCGCGCGGGGCATGTGGAGAACATTCATCGCGGCGACATCGTGGCGGTCGATTGCGACGGCAAGATCACTTACTCCGTCGGCAATCCGTACCTGCCCATGTTCTGGCGTTCCGCCGCCAAACCGTTTCAAGCGCTTGCCTTCGTCAAGAACGGCGGGCTCGAACGGTATCACATCACCGAAGAGGAGTTGGCGGCGCTGGTCTCGTCGCACAGCGGCGAAGAAAATCATGTCGCGCTGGTCAGGAGCATACTCGGCAAGATCGGTTTGACCGAAGACGATCTCGAATGCGGAGTGCTCCGCCCCGTCAACGGCAAGGCGTTCAAGAAATTGATCGTCAACGGCGAGAAGCCTTCGCAGATTCATAATCAGTGCTCGGGCAAGCACGCGCAGATCATGGCTCTGGCGATCATGCTCGGCGTGCCCGTCAAGGATTACATCAAGCCCGACCACCCCGCTCAACAGATCATATTCAAGCATGTGGCGATGGCGAGCAAGATGCCCGAAGACAAGCTCGAGATCGGCATCGACGGTTGCGGCGTGCCGGTGTTCTACCTTCCGCTCTACAACATGTCGTTGGCGTATGCTCGACTGTCGA
Source organism: Selenomonadaceae bacterium (assembly GCA_017477125.1). Taxonomy (GTDB): domain Bacteria; phylum Bacillota; class Negativicutes; order Selenomonadales; family Selenomonadaceae; genus Quinella. The sequence goes on along the minus strand of JAFUXN010000131.1, from coordinate 14,588 downwards.
CGCCCGACAAGGGCGATTGGGGCGAGTACACCGATGCCGCCACCAAGATTCGCGACGCCATGTCGAAGTATCCGCAGGTCGTCAGCGGCACCGGCAGGATCGATCTCGCACTCAATGAGGTCACCGGCGGCAGGATCATCGCCAAGGTCGGCGCCGACGCCGTCTATTGCCTTGCCGTCAAAGATCAATCGCTCGGCATTACGTTCAAGATCGAGGACGGCAGCATTCCCGCGATCAATCCGTTGGTCATCGCCCTTCTCAAACGTCTCGATCTGGTATCGAAGGACGAATTTGATCAACTTCAACAGAAATTCCCTCCCGTGCTCAAAAATCATCGCGGCGACGTGATCGGAACGATCGACGCCGTCTTTTGACGATCCCCATCCAATATTTTCGAGGTGAGAGCAGTATGCGCCAGACGATAGTTGAGATGTTGAGGAACACAGGAGAGAGATTTATCTCGGGCGAGGAGATTGCCGAGGAGCTGGGGATATCGCGCGCCGCCGTTTGGAAGCACATTCAGAAGCTCCGTCGGACGGGCTACGAGATAATCAGCCGCGAGCGTTGCGGCTATAAATTTAAGGACGCGCCCGATTTACTTCTTGCCAACGAGGTCAAGGAAGGGCTCCACACGCAAGTGATCGGCAAAGAAATATACTACTTCCCGTTGACGGACTCGACCAATCGCGAGGCAAAAGTTTTGGCGTATAAGAAGGTGCCCGACGGGACGGTGGCAGTGGCGGAGGAGCAAACGGGCGGCAAGGGTCGGCTCAACAGGAATTTCTACTCGCCGCGGGGCAAGGGCATTTGGTTTTCGTTGGTACTTCGACCGCGGTTTGTGCCGTCGGACGCGCCGAAGTGCACGTTGATGGCGGCGGTGGCGATAGCGCATGCGATGGCGCGGTTCGGATTGCGGGCGCAGATCAAATGGCCCAACGACATCATGCATGACGGGCGCAAGCTGGTCGGCATCTTGACGGAGTTGAGCGCGGAGATGAGCCGCATCACGTACATCGTGCTGGGGATCGGGATCAACGTGAACATCAGGCGCGATGAGTTTCCGCCGGAGCTGAGAGACATAGCGACGTCGTTGAGCGAGATGGCGGGCGAGAAGGTTTCGAGGATAGAATTGTTCCGCGCGGTGCTCGAGGAGTTTGATAGGCTTTACGTCGACATCATAAGCGATCCGAAATGCGGCTTCGTGAGAATGCTCGACGAGTGGCGCGAGTACAACATCACGCTGGGACGCAAAGTGCGTGTGGTGACGGCGAGCACCGGAGAATATTTCTTTGGAGTGGCGCGGGACATCGATGCGGACGGCGCGTTGCTGGTAGAGACGACGGACGGGATTGAGCGGGTGTTTGCGGGCGACGTATCGATCAGGGAGGACGAATAATTGGCGATAGAGAAGGTCAAGCGGCATTTTGAAATGATAGGCGAGCCCGAGCGAGTGATCGAGTTTGAAGAGTCGACGGCGACGAGCGAGCTGGCGGCGCAGGCATTGAACTGCGAAGTCGGGCGGATCGCGAAGACGATCTCGTTGATGGTCGACGGCGAACCGATTTTGATCCTGTTGGCGGGCGATATGAAGGTCGACAACAAGAAATTCAAGGCGCAATTCGGGACGCGACCGAAGATGATCCCGATCGACGAGGTTGAAGGATTGATCGGGCATGCGGTCGGGGGAGTATGTCCGTTTGCGGTGAACGACGGCGTGAAGATTTATCTCGACGACTCGTTGAAGAGGTTCGACGTGGTATATCCCGCGGCGGGCAACGACAAGAGTTGTGCCCGATTCGCGATCGACGAGCTTGAGAAGTACATTGACACCGTCGGTTGGGTCGACGTTGCCAAGCTCAAATAATTTTTTGCAACAGAAAAGGACGGAACCGATTAGGCTCCGCCCTTTATTTTTTTCGATTGAGTGATCGATTATACGAAACGATCGGAGAGAGATTTAAGCCCGGTGTCCTCGGTGCCCTGCCCGACCGCGTTGAATTTCCACTCGCCGCCCTTCTTGTACACCTCGCCGACGACCATCGCGAGCTTGCCGTCATATTTATCGGTGAGATTGTAACGGCAGAGTTCTTCGCCGGTGGTGTCGTCGACGATGCGAATGAACGCGTTGGCAATCATACCGAAATGCTGTTTGCGCTCGACCGCCTTATAAATGTTGACGACGAAGATCAGTTTATCGTAGCGGCTCGGAATGCGATCGAGATCGATTTTGATCTGCTCGTCGTCGCCCTCGCCTGCGCCGGTCAAGTTATCGCCCATGTGTTTGACGGCGCCCGAATCGTGCTCGAGATGCCCGAAGTAAACGATATCATCTTCGCGAGACTTGAGGCGTCCGTCGATGCACATGATAACCGACGCGTCGCAATCGATATCCTTCTTGGAACCGAAGATCGAACTGAGGAAACCGCCGCCCTTATTGGCAGCGTCCCAACCGAGCCCGACCATGAGCTTAGTGAGTTTGGAGCCGTCGGACTTGGCGAGATTGATCTTTTGACCCTTCTGCAGATTGATAGACATCACAACACCGCCTTAAGCGTCGAGCCCGTAATTTTTGACGAGCGCGGCAAGTCCGCCGCTGAAGCCGGAGCCGATCGCTTGGAACTTCCATTCGGTTCCCTGACGATAGAGCGCCCCGACGACGACCGCCGTCTCAACCGAATAATCTTCGCCGAGATCGTAGCGAATGAGTTCTTTGCTGTTAGCCTCGTCCATGACGCGGATATAAGAGTTCTCGACCATGCCGAAATTCTGTTTGCGAGCGTCCGCCTCGTGAATGGTGACGGTGAATTCGATGCGCTTGACGGAATCGGGGACGGCGGCGAGATCGATCTTGATCACTTCGTCATCGCCTTCGCCTGCGCCGCTGCGGTTGTCGCCGAGCGACTCGACCGAGCCGGAAGAATGTTTCGGGTTGTTGTAGAAAATGAAATCGCCTTCGGAGGACGCCTTGCCGTTATCGCCGAGCAGGAAAGCGGAAGCGTCGAGATCAAAATCGTGACCGCCATCGTATTTATTGACGTCCCAGCCGAGCCCGACGAGAACCTTTTTGAGCCCGGGGTTGGTCTTGGTGAGATCGATCTTCTGCCCTTTAGCCAAACTGATTGCCATAAAGAATTACCTCCAAAAAAATTTTTGTCTCGATGTCCGTTAATATATCATGGTCGAGCGCGCGCCGTCAAGCTATCCAATCATGTTCAACGGCGTTGAAGAAAGTTTTTTGGATCTGTCTATTGCATTTTCCGCCAATGATGATATCATTTTCAATGTCAGAGTTCAATGTGGTTGGTCAATCGTCACATAGAAAATATTTTTTGTGATTGAAAGTGATGGTTTTCACCATAAATTAGGGAGGAATGTTGATCATGGCAAACGGCAAACCGAGAATCGTGATAGTCGGAGGAGGCTTCGGCGGGATCAAACTTGCAAAGCTCTTCGCGAAGGAGAATGTCGATGTTACCATCGTCGACCGGCACAACTTCCATCTGTTTCAGCCGCTCCTCTATCAGGTGTCGACCTCCGTACTCTCGACCGACGAGATCGCTTATCCGATCCGTGCCTTCTTCCGCGACAACAAGAATGTCGAGCTGTTCATGGCGAAGGCGCAGGGCGTTGATCAAGCGCGCAACGTGCTGCTCACCAACCACGGCGAAGTTCCTTACGATTATCTGATCCTCGCCGCGGGAGCCACGACGAATTTCTTCGGAATGAAGAGCGTCGAACAACATTCCTACGGCATGAAGACCATTCAAGAGGCGCTCACCATTCGCAATCATGTCCTGCACGAGTTTGAGCGCGCCAGCAAACCCAATGAAGTCACGCCCGCCGAGCGCAAAAAAATATTGACGTTCGTGGTGGTCGGCGGCGGTCCGACGGGCATCGAGGAAGCGGGCGCGATCTCCGAGCTCATTGAGATTCAGAAGAAAGAGTTCCACAACCTGGACTTCAACGATGTCAGCGTCACGCTCATCGAGGCGACGGGGCATGTGTTGCCGATGATGACCGAAGACCTTCAGGAGGAGACCGTCCGCGTGCTCAAGAATAAGGGCGTCAACGTCATGCTCAACACTCAAGTGGTCGATTACGACGGCGACATATTAAAGCTCAAGAGCGGCGCGGAGATTCCGACCAAGACGGTTATTTGGGCGGCGGGCGTTCGCGCGGTTGACTTCATTGGCAAGTGCGGCGGCGAGTGCATTCGAGACGGACGCATCAAGGTCGATGAGAACCTTATGGTCACGGGCGCCGTCAATCGGAATGTGTTTGCGATCGGCGATTGTGCCTGCTTCATGCACGGCGATATGAAACGTCCGTTGCCGACCGTCGCGCCCGTCGCCACTCAACAGGCGGCGCTCGCTCACAAGAATATCATGAAACTGATCAAGGGGCAGACCGATCTGGGCAATTTCGTTTACAAAGACCTCGGAGCGATGGCGACGATCGGACGCGGCAAGGCGGTCGTCAATAAACCCAAGATGACGGGATTCATGGCGTGGTGCGCGTGGATGTTCGTTCATCTGCTCAGGCTTGCGGGAGCTCATGCCAACTTCACCGTCGCGATCAAGTGGTCGTGGAACCTGTTCAGCGGCACTCGACTCGGGCGGTTGATCACGAGCATCAAACTTGATTGAGGGCTTGGAACATGAAATTTTTAGTGGAAGACGCCGACATCGATCGCATTCGCCGATGTTTCGAGTACTGGCCGATCAATGGCGTCTCGATCGATCACGCGCTCGACACAGATGAGCTCAATCGTATTCGAGAATTGATCGGAGAGGACTGCGAGTTGCACGTCCCGATCGGTTCGCTCCGCGCGGATCAGATTGTCGACGAGGCTCAACGGTTGACGGAAGAATTGGGGGCGAGCACTTACGTCAAAATTCCCGTCGGTAGCGAGGGATTCAAAGCAATGAAGGCGCTCGAGCTCAGCCGAGTGTCGTTCGTCGCCGTCGGGGTGTGCACTCCAATCCAAGCGCTGGTCGCGGGCAATTGCGGGGCGTCGTACGTGGCGCCGTTCGTCAATCGGCTCGACAGTCGAAATGCGGTGGCGATCGTCAAGAGCATGCACGAGGCGCTTAAACGAAATGCGCTCGAAACAGAAGTGATCGCCGGCGGCTTCAAAAATTCCCGTCAAGCGATCGAGCTGTGCGAGTACGGGATCGGGGCGGTGATTGTCTCGACCGACATGCTTTCGTCGATGATCGAGATTGATCATTGAGTTCGGATCACAATCACATAGAGAAAATAAATTACGGCAGTCAAGAGGATCGGGCGCTCCTTCCAAAGCATTTCGTCGGGCGCCCCTCCTCTGTGCTCGACCTTCACCGCGTAGAGGTAATAAAATACGCCGTAGATCACCAGCGGCACCGTCAACGCCATCTTCAAATGATCTCGAGTGCCGGGGTCGACCGCGAATAAGCTGTAGCTCATCAACAGAGCCGTCGCGGTGATCGTCATCATCTGATCCAACAGCTCGAGCGTGTAAAATTTCAGTACCGCGCGCCCGCGTTCGAGCTCGTTCTCCGTCAATCGATAGAGCTCGTCGCGACGCTTGCCGATGATCAGGAATAACGACAGGAAGATCACGCACAACACGAACCAAACGGTCATTGGGATCGTCGCCGCCAACGCTCCGCTGATAGCTCGCAAGCCGAAGCACGCCGCGACAATCATCACGTCGAGCACCACCACGTGTTTGAGCCGAACGGTGTAGAGCAAGTTCATCGCGACGTAGACGAGCACCACCGTCAGGCATTCGAGATTGATCCGCGCGGAGATGCCGATGCCGATCGCAAACAGTATCAACGCGAAAATATATCCGTCACGCCGGCTGATCGCTCCCGAGGCGATCGGTCGCAATTTTTTTTTCGGATTCAAACGATCGATCTCGGCGTCAAAGATGTCATTGACGAAGTAGACGGCGCTGCTCACCAGACAGAACGCGATGAACATCAGCGTCGTCGGCAACAAACTCTCCGCTTGAAACAATCGACCGTCGAAGATCAGCGCCGCGTACACCAACAGATTTTTGATCCATTGTTTGGGGCGCATCTCGCTCAAAAAATTTCTCATCGTCGGATCACTCCGTTGATGTAAACGCTCAACATCACCACCAGCGTCGGGTACAGCAAGCTGAGGTTGCGTAGCTCGCCGGGATAACAGAAGAGGAGCCACAGCGGGAAATTGATCGCGGCGGCAATCGTCGCGTGCCTTCGCCATTCGAGCGGCAGTTGAGACCACGTCGATTTGATCAGCCAGCCGAGCATCAGAAGGTGCGGCAGGAACAATTGTTCGCCCGATAAAATGCTGTAGGTGTGCTCGACGATGAAATATCGCTCAACGATCGGGACGTCGAAGGCGATCAACGCGGCGATCAATGTCGAGGCGAGGGCGACGGCGATCGCTCGATGGCGTTCAAAGATCAAGCCGATGATCAACAGCGCGATGAGCGGCGCAAACACTTCAATATTGGTCGGCAGGAAGAAGATGGTGGTACTGCCGGGATTGGCGGCGTAGTGCTCATGGATCGCCACGTAGATCAGTCCTGCGATCAAGAGCGTCGAGCCCAACGTCAGAAGAGTTTTCCTCAACGGCATGGTGCGACGCAGCAGAGGATAGAGCGCGAACAGCAGGAAGAAATATGCTTCCTTGTTGAGCTCGGCGAAGGGCGTGAGCAATAACAATCCGATCCAATTGCCGCGCCAAGCCATCAGCGCCGCCGTCGAGAAGAAGAGCAGCTCGGTGAAGTCGTAGAAGTAGCCGCCGACGGTTGAGAGTAGCGGGAAGATCAAGATGAACAGCATCGAGCCCAACGTCCCTGCGATCGGATCGCCCGTTGCCTCCGTGCACAGCCGACGCATCACGAACGCGCTCAACAAAAAACTTACGAACGATGCCGCGTACATGAAATAGTATTCGATGATGTATCGCGGTTGAATATCCGTCTGTCGAAACTTGGCGCTCAAAAAATTATCCTGCTCGAGCATCGCCGTCAACTCGTCCCGTTGATCGAGCGACAGAGACGAGCGGAAGGCGTTGGCGGCTTCGGGCATCAGCCTTCGATAAGCCCAAGGTCGGAGCAAGGTGCCGTCGAGTATCGAATCAAAATAATCGTCGTGGAAACTCCATTTGACGAAGAATCCTTCGAACGACGCCGCCGTCAAGGTGAACATCACGAACGCCAACAGCAATCGGTTGATAAGTTTCCGCCCGTCGAAACGCATTGAGCACCTCGCTACTATTAAAATTACGCGCGATATTATATACTACGGGAGAATTTTTGTCGAAGGAGATTGATTGAATGAGGAAAATAATTTTGCCGCTCGCCATGTTGATGATGGTGGTGGCGGTCGGTTGCGGCAAGCAGGAGGAGACGCCCGAGGACGCGCTCAATGAGATCAAGGCGGCGATCGAGCAGTACGACTATGAAAAATTTTCCGCGCGGGTCGATGTGAGATCGTTGCTCGATAATGCGTATGACGATGCCACGCTCGAGCTGGCGAGTCGAGTGAATGATTTCGGCGCGGCTTATCCCGATGATCCGTTCTTCCGCAATCGGGGCGAGGATATTGTGCTGTACAATGAGTTCAATAGGGACGAGCACATGAAATTTGTGCGCGAGGTCGTGAGCGATTGCTTTGAGCGTCAATTGGTGGCGCCGGAGAAATTCAGCGATGATACGATCGTCGGGACGGCGGCGGAGTTGAGACATTACTACTCGACGGCGAGCTCGACGGTTGAGAGTTCAACGGTCGTTGAGAACCGCGCCACGTTGAGGCTCGATGTGAAGTTCGAAAGTCGGTACGCGGGAGGAGAGTACTCATTGCCGCTCAGGCTCGAGTTTGAGAAGGAAGGCGAGCATTGGAAGTTGATGCGTGTGTCGAACGTCGAAGAAATGATCGTGCCGCTGGTCGACATCGCCGAAATCCTTTGGCCCGATCAGTTCAATTTCTGAGAGAAAAATGACGGCGTCCGCCCTCTCGAAGTAAGGGCGTCCGCCTTCTCCATGCTCTAAAGCCTTTGAGCCGAAAGAAGTTTAGGTGACGGGGAAATATCGGCGTCCGCCCTCTCAAAGTAAGGGCGTCCGCCTTTACCCATGCTCGAGCCTAAAGTCTATGCATCGAAAATGTTTTGGAGAAGGAAAAAAAGGCATGCGCCTTTACCATGTTCGAAAGCCTTTGCGAAGAAAAATGTTTGGATGGCGAGGAAATGTCGGCGTCCGCCCTCTCGAAGTAAGGGCGAACGCCTTTACCATGTTCGAAAGCCTTTGCGTCGAAAGAGGTTTGGGTGGCGGGGAAAGAGCGGCGTCCGCCCTCTCGAAGCAAGGGCGAACACCTTCCCCATGCTCGAAAGCCTCTGAGACGAAAGAAGTTCGGGTGGTGGGGAAATGTCGGCGCCCGCCCTCTCGAAGTAAGGGCGAGCGCCTTTACCATGCTTGAAAGCCTCTGAGACGAAAGAAGTTTGGGTGACGGGGAAATATCGGCGCCCGCCCTCTCGAAGTAAGGGCGAACGCCTTTACCATGCTCGAAAGCCTTTGCGACGAAAAAAGTTTGGGTGGCGGGGAAATATCGGCGTCCGCCCTCTCGAAGTAAGGGCGCCCGCCTTCTCCATGTCCGAAAGCCTTTGCAAAGAAAAAGTTTGGGTGACGGGCGACGAACGCCTTCCACCATGCTCTAACCGTCGATGGAAAGGAGGCGGGCGCACCCCGCGAATCGGGGCGCACGCCTTATTTCTTTGCTTTTAACTTCAACGTGAGCAACCGGCGATAAAATTTTTTGCGACGACGAAGCTGCCGGCAAAATGCAGGTGCAGATACGAGCCGACAACATTGCCGACGACCGCGCCCGCCTCATAAGTTTTTCCCGTCCTCAATCGAGTGCAACGGAATATTTTTTTTGCCCCAACATCTCTCTCCACATTCGAGAAGTGAAACTCATGCGCTCGAACCCGCTCGCCCCGCCGACCGATCACGCAATCAGATATCAACTCCGCCTCGACGTAGCCCACCATTTGCAATCGCTCATTCATCTTTGCTCGACCGTCAAACACCCCGCACATCTCATGCGCTCGACCGTCGAACCCGATCAACTCTCGCATCAGGTACATGTACCCGCCGCATTCGGCGTAGATCGGCATGCCCTCCGTCGCCGCCCTCTTGATCGACGCTCGCATCGATTCATTTCGTTCGAGCTCCTCCGCAAACATTTCTGGATAACCGCCGCCGAGGATCAATCCGTCAACCGTCGGCAACCGCTCATCACGCAACGGACTGAACTCGATCAGCTCCGCGCCAAGCCGCTCCAACTCCTTCAAACTTTCGGGGTAGTAGAACGAGAAAGCATCGTCCCGCGCGATCCCGATCCGACATCGCCGCTCGACCGTCGAACGCTCAACCGTCGGCGGCACGCTCACTTCTCGAGCCGCGCCGATCAGTCCGTCGATGTCAATCTGATCCTCAACCGCTCGCCTCAACGTCGGAAGGAAATCAGCCGACGGATTTTCGCCCGCCATCAACAAGCCCAAATGCCGTTCGGGGATCGTAAAGTGCTCGTCGCGTTTGAGCGCTCCAAAACATCTTATGTTGAGCGCATTGAGCGCGTCGACGATCATTTGCCGATGAGTGTCAGAGCCGACGCGGTTGAGGATCACGCCCGCCAGCTCCACCGATCGATCATATTCTCGAAAGCCGAGTGCGATCGCTACCGCCGACGTCCCGATGCTTTTTGCGTCGATCACCAGCACCACCGGCGCACCGATCAGTTTGGCGATCTCCGCCGTTGAACTGATTCCGCGTCGACCGCCGTCATACAATCCCATCACGCCCTCAACGATCGCCATGTCGGCATCGCCCAACGTCGACGTGAAGCACGAGCTCAACCGCTCGATCGGCACCAGCCAGCTGTCAAGATTGTGCGACGGTCGACCCGCGGCAAGCGCATGGTAACTCGTATCAATGTAATCGGGACCGACTTTGTACGGCTGAACGCTCAAGCCCCGCGCTCGAAGGGCGGCGATCAATCCGATCGTGAGCGTCGTCTTGCCGCTCCCGCTCGACACCGCTCCCACCACCAGCACCTTGCTCATTCAAATCACCACCAATAAAAACGGCGCCGAATATCTCAGCGCCCCAAATTGTTTTTAAACTCATTGACAGCGAAGGCGATTGTCTCACCGTCGAAACCGCGATACGACAGATGCTGCCACATCTTCTTGTCCTCCGGCACCGCTCTGAACTTCGCTCGCAACGCTCGCAACGCCGCCGCTCTCTCATGCTCATCAACATCGCTCGGCACCTGCTTATCGATCAACGCTCCGTCGAAGCCACGCCCCAACAGTTTCGCATAGATCTGTTTGAGCGACAGCTTACCATCGTCGTACAGCCGTTCGAACTGCCGCGCGCACGTCTCCTCATCGTTGAGATAATTGTGCTGCTTGAGCTTGTCGAGCGCCTCATCGATCTCGTCCGCCGCGTATTTTCGAGCGGTGAGCTTTCGTTTCAACGCCCGCTCACTCTGATCCTGCCGCGCCAAAAGATCGGTCGCCTTCATCAGCGCCGTCTTCGTGTCCGGCTCAATCGTCCGTCGGCGGCTCATCGTTATCGGGCTCAACATCAATCGGCTCGTACATCGGAGGCGGCGCTGCCACCGTCGGATTCTTCTTCAACAGCTCCGCGCGGAGTTTCTCCTCAATCTCATCGGCGACCTCGGGATGCTCCTTCAAATACTTCTTGGCATTCTCCTTGCCCTGCCCCAACTTCTCGCCGTTATAAGAGAAGTACGCGCCGCTCTTGGTCACAACTTCATGCTCGACGCCCAGATCGATCAAACTGCCCTCTTTCGAGTAGCCCGTCCCGTACATGATATCAAACTCCGCCGTGCGGAACGGAGGCGCAACTTTGTTCTTCGACACCTTCACGCGCGTGCGGTTGCCGACAATCTCCGTCCCCTGCTTGATCGCCTCGCCCTTCCTGATCTCCAATCGGATCGTCGAGTAGAATTTCAACGCTCGACCGCCCGTCGTCACCTCGGGGTTGCCGAACATCACGCCTACCTTCTCGCGTATCTGATTAATGAACACGACAATGGTTTCGTTCTTGCTGATCGAGCCCGCCAATTTTCTCATCGCCTGGCTCATCATTCGAGCGTGCAAGCCCACATGCGAATCGCCCATGTCGCCGTCGATTTCCGATTGAGGAACCAGCGCCGCCACCGAGTCAACGATCACCATGTCGACCGCCACGCTCCTGATCAGCGTGTCGACGATCTCTAAGCCCTGCTCGCCCGAGTCCGGCTGCGCCACCACCAGCGAATCAATGTCCACGCCCAAGTTGCGCGCGTAGATCGGATCGAGCGCATGTTCGGCATCGATGAACGCCGCCGTGCCTCCCTCCTTCTGCAACGCCGCGATCATGTGCAGAGCGATCGTCGTCTTGCCTCCCGACTCCGGACCGTACACCTCGATGATCCTCCCGCGCGGAAGTCCGCCGATGCCCAACGCGATGTCGAGCGGCAAGATTCCCGTCGACACGACTTTCATATCGAGCTTCGAACTGTCGTCGCCAAGACGGAAGATCGCGCCCTTGCCGAAGTCCTTCTCGATCTGCTTCATCGCCGCCGCCAACGCTTCTTTCTTGTCCAATGCGGTCACTCACTTTCTTATCAAATCAATCGTCGGCAGTCTACCACAAAAAATTTTTTCGAGCAAGTTCATCCAAAATATGATACACTTTAGCAAAACGATCAGGAAGTGAGTGGTAGCAATGACCGGGGCGGACGAAAAAACTTTTACGATTGACGATCTCAAAGCGCGACTTTCGACCAAGGGCTACAAGTTGACGCCGCAGCGCAAGGAAATCCTTCAGGTGTTCATAGATCATCCCGACCAACATCACCTCAGCGCCGAGGACGTTCATCTGATGTTGCGCGGCGAGAATTCCAAGATCGGACTGGCGACCGTCTATCGCAGTCTCGAGCTGCTCGGTTCGCTCGGCATCCTGCTCCCGATCGAGTTCGGCGACGGCTGCACTCGCTACGAGCTCAACACCGTCGATCCGTCGAAGCATCGCCACCATCACTTGGTCTGCCTCAAGTGCAAGAAGGTCATCGAGTTCGACGAGGATCGCCTTGACGAGTTGGAGGCGGACATCGCTCTTCGCTCGGGCTTCTGGATCACCAACCACGAGGTCAAGTTCTTCGGCTACTGCAAAGACTGTCAGACGATCGATCACAATCGAGCATGAGGAGGCGACACGATGTTAAGAGCATACAACGTTGACGAGTTGCGAACCGGCATGAAGGTCGGGCGCAACGTTCAGGATATCGACGGCACCGTTCTGATCAGGAGCGGCACGGTCATCAAGCCCAAGGATTTGGATAAGCTCGACGGCAAGATGGTGTTCTCGGTGTACATCGACGTGCCCGAGGAGGAGATTCACGCCGATATCGTCGGCAACGAACATCTCATCGACGGCGAATACATGCAGTGCTACAAGAAGGCTTACTCTCGAGTGCAGGAGATTTATTTCAAGCTCGGGCGCGAGGGCGAGCTCGACATTCCTTCGATGGAGGAGATCATTGTTGACGACGTGATCAATCTGCTGTGCGAAGGCTCGACCGCCGTCAGTCAAATCCACAACATGACGCGTTGGGGCGATTACGTGATCCATCATGCGCTCAACCTGTTCATCTTGGCGGGGTTGATGGCGAATTGGATGAGACTGCGTTGGGCGAAGAAGACGGAGCTGATGACGGCGGCGATGCTCTGCGACGTCGGCAAGATGAAAGTGCCGCGCGACATTCTCGACAAGACCGGCAAGCTCACGCCCGAGGAGCTCGACAAGGTCAAGCGTCACGTCGATTACAGTTACGATATGCTGAAGTATTCGGTGCTGTCGGCGCATCAGGATTTGTTGATGGGGATTCTCCATCATCACGAGCGTTGCGACGGGTCGGGATATCTCAATCGACTGAAGGGCGATAAGATTTCCGATTACGGCAAGATTATAGCGATCCTCGACATCTATGACGCGATGGCCGCCAATCGAGCTTACGCCAAGAGGCGTTCGCCGTTCGATGTGCTCAAAATTTTGTACGAGGACATGATTGCGGGCAAGCTCGACACCAATCACACGGTGATGTTCATCAAAAATCTCAACCACTCGCTCAACGGCAATTGGGTGGGGCTGTCGAACGGGGAACGAGCGAAAATCGTCTACGTCGATGAGACGCGCATTTCGTCGTTGCCGATCGTTCAGACGCTCAAGAATGAGTTTATCGATCTCAACCGTCGGACGGACGTCAAGATTGAAACGATATTGACGGCGAACGAAGTGAGCTGAGCGCGGGAGGTGGAGACGTGGGATTTTTTGACAAGCTCAAGGAAAGTCTGTCGAAGACGCGGGAGAATTTGACGTCGAAGCTCGAAGAACTGATCAACGGCAGTGCGAAGATCGATGAGGAGTTTCTTGACGAGCTCGAGGAGACGCTGATCCTCTCCGACGTCGGGATGCCGACGACCGATCGATTGATGGCGGCGGTGCGCAAAGGGATTCGCAAGAGGGAGATCAATGCGCCTGAAGATTTGAAGCCGTTCCTTCAACGGGAGATCACATCGATCTTGACCAAAGACGTGCCGTCGGAGAAGTGGGCGATGTACTTGACGAAGCCTTACGTGATCCTGGTGGTGGGGGTGAACGGCGCGGGCAAGACGACGACGATCGGAAAGTTGAGCGCGCATTATCGAGATCAAGGGTACAGCGTGATGCTGGCGGCGGCGGACACCTTCCGCGCGGCGGCGATTGATCAATTGGAGATATGGGCGGAGCGGACGGGCGCGACGTTGATCAAGCACGACGAGGGCTCGGATCCGTCGAGCGTGGCGTTGGACGCGACGCGGGCGTCGAAGTCTCGAGCGGTTGATGTGTTGATCGTCGACACGGCGGGGCGTCTGCAGAACAAATTCAATCTGATGGAGGAGCTCAAAAAGATCAATCGGGTGTTGGGCAAGGGAATCCATGGGGCGCCGCACGAGGTGCTGTTGGTGCTCGACTCGACGACGGGGCAGAACGCGATCAGTCAGGCGGAGCTGTTCACAAAGGCGGCGCCGGTGACGGGGTTGGTGTTGACGAAGCTCGACGGGACTGCCAAGGGTGGAGTGATTATCGGGCTGATGGCGGAGATGTCGATGCCGGTGAAATGGATCGGCGTGGGCGAGGGCGTTGATGATCTTCGTCCGTTCGATGCTCAAGAGTTTGCGCGTGCCCTCTTCGCTAGTTGAAAGCAAAAAGTTGGGGCGCCCGCCTCGACGCCGGCGGCTCGCCCCTTCCCATTGGTCGGCGCTTGAATCTGATCGGCGCAACGGTTGAAGGGGCGACGGGGGAAAAGAAGGGCGCCCGCCTCTGAAGCCGGCGGCTCGCCCCCTCCTCATTGGTCGGTGCCGAACTTTGATCAGAAGCTCGTCCATTCCCGGTGGGAGCAAAAATTTTTCAGCTCACATAAGTTTTAGGGTCGACAGAGTTGAAAGCAAAAAATGGGGCGCCCGCCTCCTATGCCGGCGGCTCGCCCCCTCCTCACTGG
>JAFUXN010000130.1 GCA_017477125.1 Selenomonadaceae bacterium | reverse complement strand
TCAAGGAGTTTGAGAAGATCGGGTTGCCCGTCTTCGATCCCAATAAGGTCGCGCTTATCCCAGATCACTTTCAACCCGCCAAGGACATTAAATCCGCCGCGCTCGCCAAGAGCCTCCGCGATTTCTCCAAGGCGCACCACATCAAACACTACTACGAGGCGGGACGTGTGGGCATCGAGCACGTCATTCTGCCCGAGTTCGGCATCGTCGGACCCGGCATGCTCATCATCGGCGCCGACTCCCATACCTGCACCTATGGCGCCGTCAATGCCTTCTCGACGGGCGTCGGCACCACCGATCTCGCCGTCGGCATCGCCACCGGTAAGGCGTGGTTCAAAGTCCCCGAGGCGATCAACGTCAAGCTCACCGGCGTCAAGCCCAAAAATATTTGCGGCAAGGACGTCATTCTCACGTTGATCGGCAAGATCGGCGTCGACGGCGCTCTCTATAAGGCGCTCGAGTTCACCGGCGACGGCGTTTCTCAACTTTCCATGACCGATCGCTTGACCGTCTCGAACATGGCGATCGAGGCGGGCGCCAAGGCGGGGCTCTTCCCGTTCGACGACATCACCAAGCAATATGTTGATGGTCGAGTGCAACAGCCTTATACTCCCGTCAATCCCGATCCCGACGCTCAATATTCTTCGACCGTCGAGATCGATCTGTCTGAGCTCGTGCCCGTCGTCGCCATGCCACATCTGCCCGAAAATATCATGCCCGCTGCCGAGCTTTCGCGTTGGAAGATCAATCAGGTCGTGATCGGCTCGTGCACCAACGGGCGGCTCGAGGATTTGGAGACTGCCGCCGACATTCTCAAGGGGCGCAAGGTTCATCCCGATGTCCGTTGCATCATTATCCCGGGCAGTCAAGCCGTCTACAAAGAGGCGATTCATCGCGGTTGGATCGACATCTTCATCGACGCCGGCTGTGTCGTCAGCACTCCGACGTGCGGTCCGTGCCTGGGCGGCTACATGGGCATTTTGACTGAAGGCGAGCGTTGCGTTTCGACGACCAATCGGAACTTCCGCGGGCGCATGGGTCATGTCAACAGCGAAGTTTATCTGGCGGGGCCGTTGGTGGCGGCGTGCTCGGCGGTCAACGGCAATATTTCTGCGGAGGTGGTTTGACATGAAACTTGAGGGCAAGGTCTGGCGCTACGGCGATAACATTGATACCGACGTCATCATTCCCGCGCGTTATCTCAACACGTTCGATCCCGTCGAGCTCGCAAAACATTGTATGGTCGACATCGATGAGACGTTTGCGGTCAACGTAAAGGCGGGCGACATCATGGTTGGCGGCAAGAATTTCGGTTGCGGCTCGTCTCGTGAGCATGCGCCCGTCGCGATCAAGGCGTCGGGGGTGCCGGTGGTGGTGGCGGCGAGTTTCGCGCGCATCTTCTACCGCAACGGGATCAACATTGGGCTCCCTCTGCTCGAGATTGGCGACGACGTTGAGAAGATTTCCGCCGACGACGTGTTGAGGATCGACACTTCGACGGGGACGATCGAGGACGTCACGACGGGCGACGTGTTTCATGCTCACCCGTTGCCGGGCTTTGTGCAGGACATTGCCGACGCGGGCGGGCTGGTGAACTACGTCAAAGCGCGCGGCACATTGGGCTGATCGAACTGAAGACAAAAGAAGAAGCTCCGACCGTCGGAAACGGTGATCGGAGCTTTTAAAATGGGTTGACTGTCAACCGTTGAACGGGCACATCGAACGTGCCATAAGGTCAGTTTGCGATTGGCTGAATGACCGTTAAGGTTAAATGTCCAATGACTAAACCCCCTTGGAGCGGCAACTCCTCGGGGGTTCTTTTTTGTGATCCATGGACGTCCGGTTCGTTCTCAACCGTGCCTGCATGATACCACGGGCGCCGCCCGCTGTCAACCGTTGAACCGACATATTGAACGAAACACAAAAAGCCCGCACCTCACGGTGACCCTCATCGAAAGGATCATGCGAGCCTTATGTGTGTTCGAATTCCTAAAAGCGGTCGGCGCGGGCGTGGTTGCAAACTGCGTCTACAACATCGCCGTACGTGCAATAAAGTGGCTCAAGACGAGGCTACTATAAGTCGAACGATGACGACGCATGACTAAACCCCCTTGGAGGTAGGAACTCCTCGGGGGTTCTTTTTTGGTGACTTCACCGTGGAGATGCCGGATGTGGTGCTGGATTTCAGTGGCATGTTACCACGCTCGCCGCCCGCTGTCAACTGTTGAACAGAGATATTGAACGTAGTATAATGAGTTCGCACCTCTGGGTGAATTTCATCGAAAGGAGGTGTGAGCATGGATTTGCTCGATTTTATAAAGGCGATCGGCGCGGGCGTGGTTGGCAACTGCGTCTACAATGCCGCCGTGTACGTCGTGAAGTGGCTTAAACAAAAACTGCTGTAAGCCTTAGAAGGCGCTGCCAAAATTACTAAACCCCCTTGGAGTACCCAGCTCCTCGGGGGTTCTTTTTTGGTGAAATAGCATGGACTTGCTCGAATTGTATTCCATGTGTTCGACTATGATAGCACACGAGCCCGAGCAATGTCAACACTCAACCGTCGAGATCGAGAGGAGGCAGGGCGTCTATGATGTCCATCGTCTTGACGCTCATCGTGATCAGGCTCAGGATCAGGCGCAAGATGTAATCGGGATCACCACGTTCCTCGGGGGCTTTTTTATATAAAACCACTTCGGAACTACCTAACCCTGCCCTCG
>JAFUXN010000129.1 GCA_017477125.1 Selenomonadaceae bacterium | reverse complement strand
GAGGAGACGACGATGAAAATGTCGACAAGTGCATCTGCAGTGATGTCATTCTGCCGACGCGGATGTTCTCCAATGTCGATACCTACAACGTTTCGTTAGAGCTCTCGTTCAAGCGCAAGGGGCATTGGGGTCAGTTCGTCGTTGCCAATGATATCATCGCAAATACCAAAAATATAGTGTCGCTGTCGTCGCTGGGGCTCGATATCACGTCGATCAACGCCCGCTCCATGGTCGCGTTCCTGCGCGCGTTCAAAGCCGCCAACTCGGAGCGTATCAAGGTGGTCGACGCGTATTCGCAAACGGGCTGGCGCAACAATACTCATTTCATCTATCCCGTCGAGACGGGTGATTTCATTCTCGACGTGGGGAGAGATATCAATCTCTGGCAACTGTTCAAGCCCGAAGGCGACAGAGAGGCGTGGGTTGGCGTATATAACAAGTTCAAGGGGTATAAGTATTTCAGATTGGCGGTGGCGGCGTCTCTGGCAGCGCCGATGCTCAAATTGTTGCGGCTCCGCAATATGACTTTGCAATTCTGGTCGCAATCGGGAGCGGGTAAGACCGCCATACTCAAGTTCGCCGACTCGGTCTATAAATGTCCCGTGCCTCTGCTCAAGTTCAATGCAACCAAGGCGTTCCTGGAGGCGCGCGGCGTCGCCCTGTGCGATTTCCCGCTGTGCGTCGACGAGCTCAAAACCGCCGATACCGATCGCAAGTTTAAGTCCTCCGCCGACGTGTTTGCACATCTGATCGAAAGCGGCGCGTCGAAGGGCAGGGCGACCAAACACGTTCAACAGAGAGATGTTAAGCATTTCAGAACGATAGCAATCATAACGGGAGAACACCCGTTGACCGAGTTCGCGTCAGAAATGGGTATCAAGCGCAGGACGCTCGAAATCTATTGCAATGAGATATTCCCAAAGTCGGACGCTGCCGATTCCGTTGCCCGTCAAATTCATCTGTTCGCCGAAAACAATTACGGGCTGGTCGGATTCGATTGGATCAAGGTGCTCGAGAACGGGGATAACCACGCCGCCATTGTCGAGAAGTTTAATCAGTTCCGTGCCGTTGTCAAAGGCTCCAAGCCCGACGCCTTCGATGACCATTGCGATCTGCTCGCCGCTTGCGCCACCGCTGATTTCTTCTTCAATAAATTCATAGCCGAGCCCGACGTCGAGCCCGATTCGGAGATGCTCTTCGATACCGCCAACCAATTCACGGTCGAGAGGCAGGAGAAGGATTCGGTTCGCGCCATCAAGTTCATCTCCGATTGGTGCTCGCAACACAGCGCTATGTTCGTCGTCAACGGTGATACTCCCACGGGGCATTTTCAAAAGTTCGGCTGGATCGTTGATAAGGGTACCGATCAAGAGGCTTTCGCCATCATTCCCACGGTGCTCCGCGATGCGCTCAAAGATGCAGGGTTCAATCCCAAAAAGGTGCTCACTGAATGTGCCGAGGATGGTTTCATCGTCGCCCGCCAACAGAACGCTCGCAACAAAGCCGATTACTCGATAACTCAATGGCTCAAAAATGAGGGGACGCAAAGAGTAGTCAAAGTTTTAAAGTCAACTCTTACGCAAATCGCCGTCCAACCCGACGAGTAGCCCGTCACAGCCCGCCAACATCGCATTCTCAACACTTTGTAAGCCGCCTTCGGGCGGTTTTTTCTTTGCGCAACTCGATTTCATGACACAAAAATTTGTGTCATGCTGACAAAAACTGACATGCCGAAAAGCCCGTCAGGACGCCTTCATGACACGCATGACACACATGACACATTTTGCGGATATAGTATATTACTATTTTACTAATTCGATTCTAAAATTTTGGAGTCCGCCTGACCGCAAAATTTGAAAAGAAAACACAGAAATTAAAGCACAGTTTTCTGTAACATAGGGGTAAATTTTGTGTCATGTGTGTCATGAACTGCTTAGGAGGAGCGATCGGCTGTGTTCTGGCGGGCTTTGCCGCATGACACAAAGTCATGACACAAACCTTTTTTGAATGTGTCATGTGTCATGAGTTAGCAGGGGTTAGGACGAAGAGGCGGCAAAGAACGCCTATCCTTGCGGGCTTTACAGGGCAGGGATACAGCAAAGCCTTTCCTCCCCCGCGGCGTAGCCGAAGGCTTTGAGAATGTCCCTGTCCGCAAAGCCCGCTGCCCCGACTCGGGGCGTCGCCTTCCTTCCTTCTTGCCCACTATTCACATTCACAAGCTCACTGCAGAGGGACGGGCAGGGCTACGGGTATGGGGGCGAGCGACGAGGAGGGGCGTCCTGTGCTCTCATTGCCCCGCAGGACGAACAGCGTCAACGCCCCTATTCACATTCACAAGCCCTGCATGGGGGATCGGCAGGTTCGGCGGGCAATGATACCTCCGTCCATGTCAATGCATAAATTATCTGATAAAACCCTTGCCGTCGACGGAGTTTCCGTGTATAATGGAGGCATCAAAGGAGGTATCATTGATGAGCAATACAACGCTGGAGTCCTTGCGGGAGCCCTTCTCCGGCAGGGAGATCAAACACAGGGTCGGTCGCGTCTTTCCAGACGGCACGGGAGGAGTGCTGTTCCTGTATGTCGATGCCAGACTCTGTCAGGAGAGACTCGATACCGTCTTCGGCGTCGCCGGCTGGAACACCACCGTTACGGTAACGCCGGGGACTGCCGGAGAAGGTGCTGTGATCTCCTGCGCCTTGACGGTGAACGTCGACGGCACGCCCGTCACTCGGACAGACTGTTGCGGGATCGACGACCAGACCGACGTCAAGGCGGCAGTCTCAACCGCATTCAAGAGGGCTTGCGCCGCATTCGGCATCGGCAGGTACCTGTACGGCATCGGGGAGGTGCGGGTTCGCCTCGACAACAGACGCTTCCGAGGAACGGTACTCCTGCCCGATTCGCTGTTGCCCGAGGGCGAGCGTTGCGGTCGGCAGGAGATCACGATCGAGTACCCACACGGGGATTATTCACATT
>JAFUXN010000128.1 GCA_017477125.1 Selenomonadaceae bacterium | reverse complement strand
GGAGCTTCTTCTTCCTTTTCGGGATCGGGACCGCCCCCGAGGAGGCTCTGCACCATTTCCTTTGCCACATCGACCGGCAATATCTGCATGATCTCGCTGTCGATCAAACCTTCGACTTCCATTCGGAACGAGATTCGCACAATCGGATCACTGCTGATTGCAATCTCCGAAATGCTCTCCTCCGAACCGAAATCGACCAGATTGACCTTCGGCGGCGAGATATCGATCTTTTTATTGAACATCGTCGACAGCGACGTCGCGACCGTGCCCATCATCTGGTTCATGCACTCGCCGACCGCCGACATGTGTATCTCATTGAGCTCTTGATCAGGCTTGGTGCCGTCGCCGCCCATCATCAGATCCGCAATGATCGCCGCGTCTTGCGCTTGGATCGCCAGCACGTTATTGCCGTCGATTCCGATCGTGTAACCGACCTCGACGACCAGATACGGCATCGGGTAATGTTCCTTGATGATATCCATCGTCGCGACTGAAACCGTCGGCGTCGTGATGTTGACCTTGTGCGCCAACAGCACCGATAACGTCGTCGCCGCGCTGCCCATCGAGATATTTCCGATCTCGCCGAGCGCGTCCTTCTCCATGTCGGAAAGCACGCCTTCTATATTCGAGCCGTCACCCGCGGCGCCGGAATCGTTGTCGCCGCCTCCGCTTGCTCCGGCAAGAAGCGCATCTATTTCTTCCTGCGATATCATATCGTCCATATAATGCTGCACCTCCTTTGTTTGACGATATCAATCGTGAGTTATCCGTTTAATATCTCTTCTTCTTCCTTGGTGATGATGCGAGTTATCTGCACCGCCATTTTCTTCCCTGACGTTCCCGGGCGGCAAAAAAATTTTACGTTGCTCCCTATCCGGCACATCAGATCGTCCTTTACCTTCGTTTCGAGCTGAAGGACGTCGCCGAATCCCAACGTCAAAAACTCCCGTATCGTGATATGCACGTCGCCGACCTCGACGATGAACGGCACCTTGGTGCGCTCGAGTTTGCGTCGAATGTCCTCGACCTCATTTTTGTTCTGCTCCTTCGAGATCGACGATGCAACCCAAAATGTCGTCGTCAACTTCGACATGATCGGCTCGAGCACCAGATACGGAATACAAATATTCATCATGCCCTCGATCTCGCCGACCTTCATCTGCATCGTCACGATAACCACCATGTCATTCGGCGGCACGATCTGCGTGAACTGCGGATTGCTTTCCGTCGCCTCGAGCTTGGGATTCATCGGCGCCACCGTCGACCACGCTTCTTTGAGATGATTCATCGCCGTGTTGATGAACCGCCGCATGACCGCGTCTTCGATCTCGGTGAGCGTCCTCGTCCTCATTTGAGTATTGCCGTCGCCGCCGAACACTCGATCGATAAACGCAAACGCTATCTCCGTCGAGATTTCCAAGATGATATTGCCCTTCAACGGCGGCACGCTCAAGATCGAAATGACCGACGGATTTGCCATCGATTGCACAAATTCTTGATACGTGAGCTGCTCGACCGACGCCACATCGACCGCCACTATCGTTCGAAGGTGCGTCGAGAGGTATGTGTTGAGGAGGCGCCCGAAACTTTCATGGAGCATGTACAGCGTCCTGATCTGATCTTTGCTGAATTTGTCGGGACGTTTGAAGTCGTAGACCTTGACCTTCTTTTCGGTCGCCTCCGTGCTGATTGAGGTGTCGACCGAGCCGTCGGAAAATGCTTTGAGTAGCCTGTCTATTTCGTCCTGCGACATTATATCGTCGGGCATTTAATCTCTCACCTCACATCAACACAATCAAAAAAATCTCGGCTCAAATTTTATTGCAACAGGAAGCTCGTAATATAGACCTCGTAGACGCTGCCGCCTCCGAGCTCCGCATTGAGCTGATCCTTCAACTGCTTCTTGAGCTCGTCCTGCTTGGTCGCGTCGAAGTCCTCCAACTTCGTCGAACGCAAAAATTGCATCGTCGTGTCGAGTATCTTTGTATCGGCGATCGGCTGCAACGCGCCCGTCTCTGTGATGATATCCTTCTTGTTCGGGTTCATCTCGAGCACCAGGCTCACCTTGAGGAATTTATTGCTGCGCGGTCCGCCGACGTTGACCAATATGCCTTCCTTCGGATCGCCCAACTTGATGAACACGCCCGTATCATGGAAACGCATATCGGAACCGCCGCTGCCCATCTGCTCGGTGTTCACGTCCGCCAACATCTTCTGCGACACAAATAATGCGATGCCCGCCGCCAACGCCAATCCCACCAGAACCAGCACCACGATCAGAATGATGAACGTTTTCTTTTTCGGATCTCCCGCCGGAGCTGCCGCCGCTTCTTTCTCTTCATCTGCCATCTTCGCGCAAGCCCCCTCTTACAACTGCTTCATCGCACGGCGGTACTTCATCACGCGCCGCACTACCTCGTCCATCGCCTCGTCGACAATCAGCTTCTTGCCGTTGGTCAACGTGATCACGGTGTCGGGCGTCTGCTCGATCGTCTCTATTATCTCCGCGTTGAGAACGAACTCGCCGTGCTTGTGCATCTCGGGATTGAATTTCGTCAGCTTGATCATCGCCATCACTCCTTCGCGCTTTGATTATATTTTACCAACGCCGCCGTCAATGTCAACACAAAAATTCAAGGCGTCGACGCTTGCGCCAACGCCCCCGTACGTTTCGATCGCTCGATTTATTTCGCCGAGCCTGCCACTTGCGCGGCTACTTCCGCTGCAAAATCGTCCTTCTTCTTCTCAATGCCCTCGCCCAACTGATAGCGGACGAAGCGCACAACCTTCGCCTTGCCGAGGATATCTTTGACCGTCTTTTTCTCCGACGGATCAGCCTTAACGAAATCCTGTTCGAGCAAGCAAACTTCTTTATAGAATTTGTTGATGCGTCCCTCGACCATGCGATCGACGATCTTCTCGGGCTTGCCTTCCTCGAGCGCCTGCTTGCGGAGAACTTCCTTCTCATGCTCGAGATCGTCAGCCTTCACGCCCGCGCGGTCGACCGCCAACGGAACCGACGCCGCAATCTGCATCGCCACGTCCTTGCCGAGCTGATCGTTGCCGCCGATGATGTCAACCAGCACGCCGATCTTGCCGCCCATGTGGATATAACTCGTCAGCTCGCCTTCGGTCTCGTAACGCTCGAAACGACGGATCGAAAGTTTCTCGCCGATCGTCGCCGTCGCCTCGCCCATCACATCCGTGATCGACTTGCCGTCGAGCTTGAGCCCTTCCAATTCCTCTACGCTCTCGGGAGCCTTGTCCGCGATCAGTTTCATCAACTTCGACTGCAGAGCTTTGAATTCCGCATTCTTCGCCGCAAAGTCCGTTTCGCAATTGAGCTCGAACAGCACGCCCGTCTTCTTGTCATCGCTGACATACGCCGCAACCGCGCCCTCTGCCGCTATGCGCCCCGACTTCTTCGCCGCCTTCGCAATGCCCTTCTCGCGCAGATAATCTATCGCCTTCTGCTCGTCGCCGTCGACCGCCGCCAACGCCTTCTTGCAATCCATCATGCCCGCGCCCGTTTTCTCGCGCAGATCCTTGACCATCTTCGGGGTAATCGTTGCCATTTATTGTGCCGCCTCCACTTCTTCTGTTGCCGCGTCCAAGCCCTGACGTCCCTCGACCACGGCATCCGCCATTCGCGACGTGATCAGTTTCACCGCGCGGATTGCGTCATCGTTGCCCGGGATCACGTAATCGATCTCGTCGGGGTCGCAGTTCGTATCGACTATCGCCACGATCGGAATGTTGAGCTTGTGCGCTTCGGCGACGGCGATTCTCTCTTTGCGCGGGTCGACGATGAAGATCGCGCCCGGCAGTTTCTTCATCTCTTTGATGCCGCCGAGATATTTTTCAAGCCTGCCCTGCTCATGCTTGAGCTGCATGACTTCCTTCTTCGGCAGAATGTCATAAGTGCCGTCGGCTTCCATCGCCTCGAGATCCTTCAGTCGCGTGATGCGGGTGCGGATCGTCTCGTAGTTCGTGAGCATGCCGCCCAGCCAGCGCTCATTGACGAAGTGCTGACCCGCGCGCGTCGCCTCTTCCTTCACCGCTTCCTGCGCCTGCTTCTTGGTGCCGACGAAGAGGATCGATTTGCCCTCCTCCGCCACGCTCCGCACAAACGCATAAGCCTCATCGACTTTGCGCACCGTCTTCTGCAGATCGATGATGTAAATTCCGTTGCGCTCCGTGAAGATGTACTTCGCCATCTTCGGGTTCCAACGCCGCGTCTGATGTCCGAAATGGACGCCCGCCTCGAGCAGTTGCTTCATCGAAATGACTGCCATAACTAAAACCTCCTGTTCTGATTGCGGCTCGCCTTCGCCTATCGGATCAACCTTTCGGCACAGTCCCGATATCCGTCGAGCCTCTTTATAAGCCCGCAAAGTTTAGCACAATGATTTATTTTTTGTCAAGCACGCCATCATATAATAAAATGCCGTCGAGGTGAATTGCATGTGGAGGAAATTTTTTCTGTCGACGATCGGAATGTTTTTGTTGATGTGCTTGTCGAGCGCCGCATTCAATTTTGCCGTCGACCCGTATAACGTTTGGCAATCCAATCGCACGCTCGGTTTCAATTTCTTCGCCGACATCTCTCAACATCACGAACGACTGTTCAAAGCCGTCGCTCTGATCAATCAACGCCCCAACGTCGTCGTGATCGGAAACTCCAAAGCCGATTTCGCCATCGATCCTCAACTCTTCGGCGAACGGGCTTATAACGCCTCCGTCCGCAACGCTCAACCCAAAGAGCTTCTCGCCTTCGCTCGCGCCGCCGTCCGCTCCAATCCCAATCTCGAGCGCTTGATCGTCGTCGTCGACTATGAGATGTTTGCGATCGATCGGGAATCAATGACCGGCTTCGATCCCGAACAGTTGAGCGCCGAGCGCATCACCGTCAAAAATTTTTTCGCCACGCTCCTCACCACCGACGCCCTTGCCGACAGCCTTTCGACGATCAAATTCAATCGGATCATGCAACGCGACTTCCCCGCCTTCGATCCCGACGGCAAATTCAGCGAGCCCGCCCTCTATGAGCTGTTCACCTTCGAAAACTCGTTCACTCGAAATTCGATCGAGATGACGCATTGGGCGCCCGTCGATCCGATCGTCAGCCGGCGCAAGTTCGACGACTTCAACGCGATCGTCAAACTCTGTCGCGACCATGCGATCGAGCTCACCGTCGTGATCCTGCCCGTCAGCCGATATCATTTTGAGCGCTATCCTCGGGAGCGTTATCAACTTTGGCAAAAAAAATTGACGAGCCTCGCGCCCGTCAAAGACTTCGCTTCTATATTTATAAATGACAGCACCATTGATGATGAAAAAAATTTTTGGGACGCCGCACACCTCAAAGCGCGGGCGTTCGAAGATTACATCTGCCCGATGTTGAAATAGCTGTACGAAGATGCCGTGCGACGCTCCTGCCAACTCGACGAAGTATCGTTCATCTCGTGGAACTCAGTACTGTTGAAGTTGTTGCCGAGCGGCGTGGTGCCGATGTAAGTGTCGTCGCGTTGCATGATCTCGCCCATAACTCTGACCGCATCGTTGACAATCTGATCGGTGACCGCCGACGCCATGCCGTTTCCTCCGCGCGGCTCCGAACCGAGATTCGAAACCTGTTGCATCACGGGGCGCATCGCTTCAGACGCAACCGCTATGCCGTCGCGAGTGACGGCGGCGTTGGTGCGAGCAATGGTATCCTCGGTTACGCGCCCGCCGAGCGTGCCGGTGATCGAATTGGCGCGCAGTGCCTCGCTCATCGTCCTTGCATTGAGAGCTGCTATTGCCATGATGTTTCCCTCCTTCTTGACCAAAATCCTTTTCAGCGTCGATATTGTATCATTGAAATTCGTTCGGCGCAACAAAAATTTTTCAAAGCCCGAACCGTTTATAGATGTCGTCGACCCGACGGAGGTACCAATTGATATCGAAACAAGCCTCAATCTCATCGCGCGACAGATATTTTGCGATCTCCTCATCGCGCTCGACGTTCGTTCGGAAATCTTCTCCCGCCATCCAACGTTTCATCGCATTGCGCTGGATCATCACGTAAGCCGTCTCACGCAGCACGCCCTTGTTGACCAGTTCGAGCAACAGCCGTTGGCTGAAGATCAAGCCGCCCGTTCGATTGAGGTTGTGCATCATCGCCTCGGGGTACACCAACAGCTTGTCGATCAACTTGATCATCAGCCGCAATTGGTAATCCAAGATGATCGTCGAGTCGGGCAGGATCACCCGCTCCACGCTCGAATGAGAGATGTCCCGCTCGTGCCACAACGTGTTGTCCTCAATCGCCGCCATCGCATTCGAACGAACCAGCCGCGCCAGCCCGCATATCCTCTCGCCCGTGATCGGATTGCGCTTGTGCGGCATCGCCGACGAACCTTTTTGCCCGCGCGTGAAATATTCTTCCGCCTCTCGAATGTCGGTGCGTTGAAGGTTGCGAAGCTCCGTCGCGATCTTCTCGAGCGTCGACGACGCCAGCGCCAACGCCGTTAAGTACTCCGCATGCCGATCGCGTTGAATGACCTGCGTCGCCAACGGTACCGGTTTCAATCCGAGCTTCTGACAGACGATCTCCTCAACCCTTGGATCGATGTTCGAATACGTGCCGACCGCTCCCGACAGCTTGCCGACCGAAATGATTTCTTTCGCCCGCTCGAGCCGCTCGATGTCGCGTTCGATCTCCGCGCTCCACAACAATAATTTCAATCCGAATGTCATGGGCTCGGCGTGGATTCCATGCGTCCGCCCCACGCACGGCGTCGACCGAAATTCTACCGCGCGACGACGGAGCACTTCCCTCAATTTGTTGAGAAGGTCGAGCAGAATATCAGCCGCCTCCTTGAGCATGAAACAGATCGCCGTGTCCTTCACGTCGCTCGACGTCAAGCCCTTGTGCACGAACTTCGACGCCTCGCCCACGTTCTCCGCCACGTTGGTCAGGAACGCAATGATATCATGATTTGTCTCGCGTTCGATCTCATGTATGCGCTCGACGGTGAAGGCTGCCTTCTCCCGCACGTCGTTGAGCGCCCACGCCGGAGC
This sequence comes from Selenomonadaceae bacterium, assembly GCA_017477125.1. GTDB lineage: Bacteria > Bacillota > Negativicutes > Selenomonadales > Selenomonadaceae > Quinella. The sequence continues at coordinate 38,682 of JAFUXN010000128.1, read as the reverse complement.
TTCTCCCAACTCGACCATCGCCTCGAGCGCCGCGATCTCTACCTTGAGGATCGTCGCCCACTCGTTGCGCTCCGACCACAAACTTTTCATCGGCGCGCTCGTGTACCGTTCAATCATTTCCATCACTCCTCGGCGACATTGTATCACTTCGACGGGCGGGCGCCAACAAAATTTTCTCGACGGCGTCAACAATCCATGCTATAATCTCAACCATCAATTTTGTAAAGGAGACTGCTTCCATGTTTGGAGTTAAAAATTCTGTTGCCATCGTCTGCGGCGGCGGTCCCGCCCCCGGCATCAACGCGGTCATCAGCGGCGTCACCGCCGAGGCTTATCGTAAGGGTTGGGACGTGCTCGGCTTCTATGACGGCTTTTCCCGTCTGGCGCGCGGCGAGAAAAATTATATCCGCCTCGAGCCGTCGAACATCAGCCGCATTCATCAGACCGGCGGTTGCATTCTCAAGATGTCGCGCTTCAATCCGACCAAGAAGGAATCCGATCTGCGTACCGTCGTCGAGACGTTGACCGAACTCGGCGTCAACCACCTCGTCACCATCGGCGGCGACGACACCGCGTTCAGCTCCTCCAAGGTCAGTGAGTTCGCTCGCTCGATCGGCAGAACCATCAACGTCGTGCACGTGCCCAAGACCATCGACAACGATCTGCCGTTGCCCGAGGGCGTCCCGACTTTCGGATTCGAGACCGCTCGCGCCTTCGCCACCACCGAAATTCAAAACCTCATGGAGGACGCAAAGACTTCGAATAACCGTTGGTACTTCACCATCGCCATGGGTCGCACCGCGGGACATCTCGCGCTGGGCATGGGGCGTTCGGCGGGCGCTGCCGTTACGATCATCCCCGAGGAGTTCAAGCAGGATAAAATTCCTCTGCAACAGGTCGTCGACATCATCACCGGCTCGATCATGAAACGCTATCTGATCGGCAAGAATTACGGCGTGGCGGTCATTGCCGAGGGCGTCATTGAGAAGATTCGCGAGGAAGACTTCACCGCGCTCGGCACCATCGAGCTCGACGAGCATGGGCACATTCGCTATTCGGAACTCGACTTCGGTCAGATTCTCAAGAAGAAGGTGCTCGAGGAAGTTCGCCGCCTCGGCATCAAGCTGTCGATCGTCGACAAAGAAATCGGTTACGAGCTTCGTTGCACCGCGCCGATCGCTTACGATATCGATTACGCTCGTTCGCTCGGCTATGAGGCGATGCAGTTCCTGCTCCGCGGCGACTCCGGCGCATTGATTTCGATTCAAGACAACAAGGCAGTCCCCATGCGTTTCGAGGACATTCGCGATCCCGAGACCGGCAAGACTGCGGTGCGTCGAGTGAACATCGGCAGCGTGCATTACAAGATCGCGCGCAACTGCATGATGCGGCTCGAGGTTCCCGATCTCGATGATCCGATCGTCGCCAACGCTTTCCGCATGGAAGTCGACGAGTTCAAAGCGCGCTACGGCTACCTCTTTGAGGAGGCTTGATCCATGAAAGTAATTTTGACGGCGGACGTCAAGAAGGTCGGCAAGGCGGGCGAGATCGTCGAGGTTGCAGACGGCTATGGACGCAATTACCTCTTGGCTCGCAAGTTGGCGAAGCCCGCGACCACAGAGAACATCAATCAGGCGAAGACGAATGCGGCGACGACCGCACGTCGCAAGGCGCAAGCGTCTGACGAGGCTCGACTGTTGGCAAGCCAGCTCGAGAAGGTCAATTTGATCATTCCTGTCAACGTCGGCAAAGACGGCAAGCTGTTCGGATCGGTGACGGCGGCGGATATCGCGGCGGCGCTGAAAGATATCAACGGGCTCGACGTCGACAAGCGCAAAATCAGTTTGGAGCAGGAAGTGACGGGCGCGGGAGATTACATCGCAAGCGTCAAACTTGAGCCGGGAATTTCCGCCAAGCTGAAGTTCTCTATCACTCAAAAATAAAACTGATCTCGATCAAGTCGTCGACTGCCACCGGTTAGACGATTGGTCGAGAACCAAATAAAAAGGGGCGCCCCGCATTGGGGACGCCCTTTTTTGATCCGAAAAAATATTTTTAAGCGCGCTCGATGTAATTGCCGGTACGAGTGTCGATGCGGAGCACGTCGCCCTCGTTGATGAACAGCGGCACGCGCACATCATATCCCGTCTCGAGCTTCGCCGTCTTCGATGCGCCCGTCGCCGTGTTGCCCTTCACCGCCGGCTCACATTCGATCACCTTGAGCTCCACGCTGTTGGGCAACGTCACTCCAAGCAGCTTGCCGTTGAAACTCTGAACGTTCGCCTCCATGTTCTCTTTCAAGAAGTTGAGCGCCGAACCCAATTGCTCTTTCGTCAGCTCCGTCTGCTCGTAAGTCTCGGTGTCCATGAACGTGTACATGCCATCGGTCTCGTAGAGGAACTGCATCTTGCGGCTCTCCAATCGAGCTTGCGGCATCTTCTCATTCGGATTGAACGTGCGCTCGATGACCGCGCCCGTCTCCACGTTTTTGATTTTCGTCCGAACGAACGCTGCGCCCTTGCCCGGCTTGACGTGTTGGAACTCGACTACCTGCCACGCCGCGCCGTCGATCTCTATCGTCAGCCCCGTGCGAAAATCAGTACTGCTTATCATCGTATCGCCTCCTATTGACAAAACGCATTATAATATCCGCATGAACTTTAGTCAACAGGGAGGTTTCGTTATGCTTCACTTCTTCGACGGCGCCATGGGCACTCTGCTCCAAGCCGCCGGTCTGCCTGCGGGCGCCGCTCCCGAGTCCTTCAATCTCGATCACCCGTCGGTCGTCGAGAACATTCATCGTCAATACATCGACGCCGGATCAAATATCATCACTACAAATTCGTTCGGCGCCTCGCCTCTCAAGCTCAAGCATTTTGCGCTCGATGATCGGCTCGACGAGATCAATCGGGCGGCGGTTGAGATTGCTCGTCGCGCCGTCGACGGTCGCTCGATCAAGATCGCTGCCGACATCGGACCGTCGGGAAGGTTTGTTGAGCCGATCGGTGATCTGCCGTTCGACGACGCTTATCAAAATTTCTACGCCCAAGCTCGAGCGTTGGCGTCGGCGTCGCCCGATTACTTCATACTCGAGACGTTCATCGACTTGCAAGAGATTCGAGCGGCGATCCTCGCGTGTAAGGCGGCGGCTCCGTCGATCCCGATCATCGCTCAAATGTCGTTCCAAGCCGACGGGCGAACGGTGACCGGCACTCCTCCCGAAGTCGCGGCGCTCACTCTGTCGAAGTTGGGCGCGGCGATCGTGGGCGTCAACTGCTCGCTCGGTCCCGAAGATCTGATCGGCGTGGTCGAAAAGATGAGAGCTCATTGCTTCTGCCCGATCAGTTGCCAACCGAATGCGGGCTTGCCGACGCTCGTCAACGGCAAAACGATCTTCCCGCTCAACGCCGACGACTTTGCGTCCTATGCGGAGAGATTGATCCGCGCGGGCGCGTCGTACCTCGGAGGCTGCTGCGGCACGAGCCCCGATCACATTCGAGCATTGGTCAAAGCATCTGAAGGGATCGACTCGCCGTCGATTGATGCTCAACGATCATTGCAATTGACTTCTCGAACCAAGCTCGTGACGATCGATGAAACACCGATCATGATTGGCGAGAGGATCAACCCGACGGGTCGGAGGAAGTTGCGCGAGGAGATTCAATCGGGCTCGATGCTCACCGTCAAACGAGACGCGGTGGGGCAGGTCAAAGCGGGGGCGTCGGTGCTCGATGTCAACATGGGGGTGCCCGTCGATGATCCCGTCTCGTTGATGCGCAACGCTGTCTCGAGTTTGTCTCAACTGGTCGACGTGCCGTTGGCGATCGACACCGCCGACCCTCAAGCGTTGGAGGCGGGCTTGATCGCGTTCCCGGGTCGAGCGCTGATCAATTCCGTCGACGACGAACGCTGTGACACATTCCTGCCGCTCGCCAAGAAGTACGGCGCGGCGATCATCATCTTGCCGGTGACGAAGGCGGGGCTGCCCAAGACGGTTGAGGAGCGGCTTGCGATCGTCAAGCGGATCATCTTACGAGCGCGGGAGTTCGGCTTGACTGACGATGATTTTTTGGCGGACGCGCTGACCACGACGCTCGCCTCCGATAAGGACTCCGCGCGGAACGTGTTGGCGACGTTGAGGGCGTATCGGCGATTGGGGTTGCCGTCGACGATGGGGCTGTCGAATATCTCATTCGGGCTGCCCAACCGTCCGCTGATCAACGCGACGTTTTTCGCGCAAGCATTGACGGCGGGCTTGACGGCTCCGATCATCAATCCGTTCGACGAGATGATCCAATCGACATTCGCGGCGTCGAAAGCACTGCTCGGATTCGATCCTCAAGCGGTAGAGTTCAGCAGACGAGCGTCGGCGGCGGTTTCAACGGTCGAAACGGTGAGCGATGATCCGATTGACGGATTACGAACGGCGATCATCAACGGCGACGCAGACGCGGCGGTTGCGATGGTCGAGCGTTGCCCTTCGGATCGATTCACGGACGTGTTGAATGCGGCGATGCAAACGGTCGGCGAAAAATTTTCGAGCGGGAAATTATTTTTGCCGCAGGTGCTGTTGAGCGCGCAAGCGTTGCAGTCGGCGTTCGATCGATTTCAACAGCTCAACCCGTCGGCGGAGGTCGAGAGCAAGGGCACGGTGGTGCTGGCGACGGTCAAGGGCGACGTGCACGACCTCGGCAAGAATATCGTGGGGGCGCTGATGAAAAATGCGGGCTTCAACGTGGTCGACCTCGGCAAGGACGTGGAGCCGGAGCTGGTGGTGCGTGCGGCGCTCGACAACGAGGCGTTCCTGATTGGATTGTGCGCGTTGATGACGACGACACTGCCGGCGATCGATGAGACGATAGCGGCGATCCGCGCGGCGGGTATTCGATCGAAGATCATGGTCGGGGGCGCGGCGGTCGATCAATCCTACGCGCGATCGGCGGGCGCGGACTTCTATGCGGAGGACGCCGTTGAAGCCGTCAACCAAGCGCAAGACGCTGCTGAACGTCAGAAGTAGGTATGAAAGAAGGAGCGCCCGCCGACTCATGGGGCGGCTCGCTCCTTTCTCTCGACGACAAGAACATAATAATTAGGGGCAACGGCTAAATAGTAGCGCCCGCCTGGTCATGGGGCGGCTCGCTCCTTTCTGTTTCTCGACGACAAGAGCATAATAGTTAGGATCAACAGCGAAAGATGAGCGCCCGCCTGCTCATGGGGCGGCGCGCTCCTTCCCTTCTCTCGACGACAAGAACAATAATAATTAGGAGCAACGGCGAAAGATGAGCGCCCGCCTGCTCACGGGGCGGCTCGCTCCTTTCTTTCTCTTGCCGAAGAAACGATAATAATATCATTGTCGTAGGCAAAATGAGAGCCGGCGTCGTGCGTCCCGCGATGAGACGGCGACGCCCTTTTTTACATCAGACTCCATCGAAGCCGTCAACCAAGCGCACGGAGATTTTTCCGCCGCCATATTTTTATTCGAAGTAAATGTTCCTCGACAGCGCCTCGATCAAATTGAAGCCGTCCCAAAAAATATTTATGGCGAGAGCCTTGCCGATCGGCACGATCCGATCGATACCTGACAAGCCGTTGTCTCTGACGAGCTCCGCGAGCCGTTGAGCGTCGACGCCGAAATATGTGAGCGTCTGATATTTTTCGTTGATGACCTTCCAAAGCTCCGCCCAATCGTTCAGGTCGTACTCGAAGAACAATCCGAACTTGCCGCGAATCCGATCGTTGGTCAACGGATTGAGCGTCTTCAACGACACTCGCCAGACCAAATTTCCATATCGCCGCACCCGATCGATCTCATCAAAGTCAATGGCATCGAGACACGTCTGCAAATATTTATCGACGACCTTAATCGGGCTGAGATCATAACGATGCCGCGCATAATCGAAGACGCCCTGCCAAAAACGTGCCTTCGCCGCGTCGAGCCGCTCGCCCGTCCACAAGATCAGCTGCGGCGACGAGCACGCGTTTTGATCCATCAGATATGTGTCGTTATAGAAGTTCGTCATCAAACGGTTGAACGCATTTTCGTCAGCGTTGATCAACTCATTGCTGTCGATCACCGCCAACGAATATCGATCGGCAAACGCAATGTCAACAGCTCTTGGCGCGATCGGATTTCGACGAATGATTTCAATGGTTTGATCGCCGCCCCAAATAACTCGAGCATGGCATGCCGACGAGAAAATTTTTGTGTGCTCGCTCTGCCTCGAGTAACGAACGATCGCCGTCCGATCTTCAATCGGTTTATTGCGCGGCTCTCTCAGCAGCGCATTGAGCACCCGACAAACCTGATCGACCTGCGGGAACTCCTTGCTCGAAACGCGAACCACATTTGCATTGCCCGCCAACAATCCGAATGCATACGTGAAGATGAAGTTGATCGGAATGTTCGACGGCGCGATGTGAAACGCCAGCCCTCTCCCCAATCGAACGCCCCGCATCGGATAATCCTGCTTCAGTCTCGCGAGGTTTGCCTTGCGCGCCCAAAACGCGAACGTGATGATGTCGGGGAACATTTTACATTTAGCGTCCTTCATCAGCGCGCTCGAGAACTCGTTGAGGAATGCGACGACCGTTTCATCATACGGCTCCAACGGTTTGCTCGACGATATTTCGCCGCCCGCCAGATATTGAATGTCATCTGCCATACGTGTCGCTGCACCCCCTGATCTCCGCGTTCTGCACTCTGCCCAATAGCTTGAAATACTTTCCGAGCCGACCGCATGGACAATCGTCCTCGCCCAAACAGATCCCCAAGTCTTCAGTCAAGATCGCATGCCCGGGGTAGCTCGACGGAAGTACCGACATCAATTCGATCAGCCCCGCCTCTCCATGGTCGCAAACAGAGAAATCTTCCGCCCTTCGGATTATGACGTCGGAGAAGATCGAGCAGTGCATATTTCCATGCTCACACTCCATGAACACCGAGCCGAGTTGCTCCGCCATGCCATACTGATTGTGCACCGAGATATTGCCGCAGACTTTTTGTAACCGCTCTCGATACATGTCTTCGCTGATCTGCTCCGCCTTCAACTTCTTCCAACCGCCGGTGTGAAACAGCATGCCGCCTTCGATGTTGAGATTGATGTTGCGCCTCTCGAGTTCCTTGAGGAAGTACTGCCAGATCATGAACGTATACCCGAACAGCAGTATCCGTTCGCCGCCGTTGCGATCCATGAACCGTTCGAGCGCGGCGACATCCAAATTCATTTCCTCGTCGAGCGTATACGTCACGTCTCTGCCGAACATCGAGAAGCCGATTATGCCCGCGCCCCTCGCAGAGTACAACGCCCGATCCTTTTTGACCAACGGCGTATCCAAGATCAACATCGGCAGCCGCTTTGAACCGATATACGACTTGACGATGTTCGTCAGGCATTTCGTTTGCGCGCGCGTCGTCTCCTTGTCGAGATAAATTTTGGAGACCTTCTGCCCGCTCGTGCCGGAGGACGTCATCACCTTGACGATACGATCTCGCGGCACGCTGAGCATGTCCTTCTCCTTGAAGATGCGAACGGGCAACGCGGGTATCTCCTCGAGCGTCATATCGTCCTCGGGATTTTTATCGAACGCATTCAAAATCCGCGCGTACTCGGGGCAATGCTCGTAATGGTGTCGCGTGAGCTCGTTGAGATAATGCTCAAGCCTCTCGCGCTTCTCAACTTTGTTCAACGAATACGGCTCGACGTCAAGAAAATCCGAATGCCGTTCAAGCATACCATCAAACCTTTCAGTAATAATGCTCCAGTTCATTGTACAGCACTTTGCCCGACGCGTTCTTTGGAATCTCATCGACGGATTTGATCTTGAGTGCGGTCGGGTGAACATTGATCGTCTTGCTCAAGTACGCGGCGATCTCATTGAGCCGATCGTTGTCGACAACGAACACATACATCTTATCGTCGACGCCCGCGCAAGCGACCTCCGCAATGCCAAATTTATTTCTGATCAGATGCTCGACCTCTTGAAGATTGATCCGCTTGCCGAACATCTTGAGGAACCGTTTCTTGCGTCCGACGATCGTATAATAACCTTCGTCATCGCGCTTGGCAAGGTCGCCCGTCTCCAATCGCTTGCCGCGTTCATCGCCCTTGATCAGATCGGCGCCGCCCTCGGCATAACCCCAACACACATTATCGCCGTAGTAGATCAGCTCGCCGATCACGTCAGAGCTATCGATCAATCGTCCGTCGTTGTCGACCAGCTCAAACCTGCCGCCGGGGATCGCCATGCCCATGCTCCCGCATTTCCTCAACGAATCCTCCGCAGGCAGATAACCCATTCGCGCCGTCGCCTCCGCCGCCCCGTACATCACATAAAATTTCTTGCCGACCTTCGACGCATATTCCGCAAACTGTTGATGAAGTTCGGGATCGAGTTTGCCTCCCGCCTGCGTGATCGTCTTCAACGCCGGCAATTGCATGCGGAAGAACCTCAACCGTTGAAGCATGCTGAACGTGTACGGCACGCCACTCAATGTCGTCACAGCATGATCTTTGAGCAACTGCCAAAATTCCTTCTGAAACATCGTCTTATCGGTCGCGACCACCGACGCCCCGACATAGAGATGCGTGTTGATTATCGACAGCCCGAACACGTAACTCATCGGCAGATTGGTAATCGCGCGCTCGCCCCCATCGATCCGAAGGTACTCGACGATCGATTTGGTATTGGCGACGATGTTTTCATACGTCTGTCGAACAAATTTTGGACTGCCCGTCGAGCCCGACGTCGTCATCAACAGTGCCAGCCCGTCATTGAGCTCGAACGGCTCAGCCTCTTGCGTATCGAGCAAAACATAATCGTTCAGCTCGAAAATCTTCTTGCACTCGGCATATCCGTCACCCAATCGAGCGGGCAACCAAAGGTATTTCGGTCGATAAAGTTTCAACAGATTGCTCACGAGCTCGGCATTGAGATCGCTGTCGAGCATCAACGGCACGATCCCTCGATTGAGGAAACCGACATATCCCGCTATCGACTCAAAACTGTTCGTGCAGAACAAAAAGACGAGACAGCGCTCGCCAACGGCATCGGCAATCTCATTCGCCGTCTCCGACAATTGATCATACGTTCGAACGTCGGTCTCGGAGATCACGGCGATGTTGCCGCCAAACTTTTTCAGATCAAAAATCATATCGGGCGTCACTCTGCGATCTCGACCTCGTACTTCTTGAGCAGTTCCTTGCCCTTCGCGTACGAACTGAAGTCAATGATATCCTCGACCTCGAGCATGATATCGAACGCCTCTTCGAGCGCCGCCATCAACGTCATGTGTCCGACGGAATCCCACTCGGGTATGTCTTGATACTTCAGTTCGGGCAACGCCGCCGCCTCTATGTTGAACGTTTCGCAGAACGCCTGATTGTATTTCTCGAGATTGGACATGAACTAAATGCCTCCTGTTTGAAATTGCTGTTGAATGCGGTTGCAGATTTTCTCGGCGGTCAAACCGTAGCGATCGAGCAGAAAATTATATTCCGCCGCCTTGCCGTACATGTCGGGCAACCCGATGAACATTTGGGGCGGCGCTGATTTTTTGTCGGCTTTATACTCTGCGATTGCGCCGCCGAGCCCGCCGATTGTGCTGTGCTCCTCGACCGACACGATTAGCTTGGTCGTCGCAAAATATTTGTCGAGCACGTCGGTATCGAGCGGCTTGAGAGTATGAACGTTGATGACGGCGGCGCTGATGCCCTGCGTCTCGAGCAGAGCGGCAGCCTTGATCGCGTTCGCCGTCACGGTTCCCGTTGAGAAGATCGCGACGTCGGAACCCGCGCGGAGCTCGACGGCTTTACCGATCTGAAAATCGTAGTCCTCTTTGTAGACCATGGGGCAATTAACTCCGCCGGTCAATCGAATGTACATGGGCTTATCGAAATTGACGGCGGCATCGAGAACCTTGACCGCCTCAAACGCGTCGGCGGGAGCAACGACGGTGATGTTTGGGATCGCGCGCATGATCGCAATGTCCTCAAAGCTGTAATGCGAGTTGCCCGACATGCTCATGATCAATCCCGCGCCCGAGCCCACAACTTTGACGGGGAATTTCATATAGCCCAAACTCATGCGAATCTGCTCGCAAGCACGCATGGTGATGAAATTGGCGTAGGTCGTGGCGAAGACATTCAAGCCGACCTTCGCCATGCCCGCCGCGATCCCGATCATATTCTGTTCGGCGATCCCGACGTTGTAAAATTTATCGGGATGATCTCTCATAAACCGACTCAGCCCGCTCAACACTCCCAAGTCCGCCGTCAGCAGAGCCAAGTCCTCTATATCTTTGGCGCGCTCGGTAAGCTCGATGAAGAAGGCGCCCCGTTCGCCCAACATGGAATAATTTCTCAACGTTCGTCTGTCGATTGACACGATCACTCTACCTCCTCCGACAGTTCGGAAACGGCAAGCTCATACTGTTGTCGAGACAAGACGCCGTGGTGCCACTCCGATTGATTTTCCATGAAGGAGACGCCCTTACCCTTGATCGTATTGGCGATGACAACTTTCGGTCGACCGTCCTTCTTGTTCCGCGCACTCGACAGCGCATCGCACAATGCAATCACGTCGTGACCGTCGACCTCGTAAGTGTCGAAGCCGAATGCACAGAACTTCGAAGGCAAATTCTGCAAAGCCATGACGTTCTCGGTATCGCCGTCGCATTGCAATCGATTTCTGTCGACGATGACGATCAGATTATCCAATTTGAAATGAGCCGCCGACATGATCCCTTCCCAGACTGCGCCCTCCTGACATTCGCCGTCGCCGAGCAGAACGAACACTCGATTGCCGATCTTCTTGCGTCGATAGGCGAGTGCAGCTCCCACAGCTTGCGACAACCCCATGCCCAAGCTCCCGCCCGAGAACTCGATGCCGCGCTTGACATTCATGGCGGGGTGCACGACAAGCTCAGAATCATTTTGCTCAAAGGTTTCCAGGTCTCCAATCGGAAAATATCCGACGTGCGCCAACGCAGTATAGAGAGCCAAAACTGCATGCCCTTTGCTCATAATGAAGATATCGCGGTTTTCACGGTCGGGCTGTTTGGGATCGATGTCCATCACGCCGCCGTAGAGGCAAGCCAATATCTCAACCGCCGACAGCGCTCCGCCGAAGTGCGCGCCCTTCCTTCCCGCGGCATATCCCGTCTCGATGATCGAGCGACGAATTTTTTTTGCCAAGGAACGGATACAGCCGAAGTCTAAATTGGCTTCACCCCCCCCCCGTAGGCGAGTGCCGACATATCCTCCGCCGTCGACGCGAATCACTTGACCGGTGACGTAGCCCGACAGATCAGAGGCAAGAAACAAAACCGCGTCGGCGATCTCGTCGGGCTCACCCCAACGTCCGAGGGCGGAACGGGCGATCGCCTCTTGAGCAAGTGCTTCGCTGATTTGATTGCCCATGTCGGTTCTCGTCGGTCCGGGCGCGACGGCGTTCACTCGAATGTTAAACGTTCCAAACTCATACGACAGAGCTCTGACCGCACCGATGAGCGCCGCCTTGCTCCCTATGTACTCCAATTGCCCGGGCGTGCCGTCGAGCGCCGCTATCGACGACATGAAAACGATGCTGCCCTTGCCGTTCTTCTGCATCAAGCGCGAGATGTATTGCGTCAATCTCATCTGCGCAAAGAAATTCACCTCGAAGACCTTGCGCATGTTATCAATCGGCGTCATCTGGAACAACAGAGATTCGGAAATGATCCCCGCGTTGTTGACCAGAATATCAATCGGACGACGAGACTTCCTGATCGACATAACCGCTGCCTTCATCGCCTCGTCGTCAGTCATGTCAAAGTAGATCGGAATGATCTCAACGGAATATTTTTCGGAGAGCGCGTTGACATTCTCAACAAACTCCTCGGATTCCTTACGAGCGCAAGCAAAAATGTCGGCGCCATGCTCGGCAAACTTCTCGAGGATCGCCTTACCGATCCCGCGATTGCAACCGGTCACGACCGCCGTCTTACCCTTCAACAACATCATCACATCACCACCAAAAACAACGCGTCAGTTTCATCGCCGACGGTAGATGAGCTTTGCGATCTTCTTCTCGGTCTCGACAAATTTATCGGGATAATAGCTCGCAGACAAACAATCAAAGGTTTTGATCGAGCCGAGCGCGGGCTTGCTCATCTCCGCATCAAACATTTTCGAGAGACGCAACGCCGAATCGTTGTCGGGATAAATATAGCCGACAACCTTCTTCAAATTCAAATCTCCAAACGCAAACCTCAACACCAATAAGTGTGCTTCAATGGTATCGATTGCAGTGCCCTGCATGACGAGCCTTCCGATTTCGCACTCGCCGTCGTGCATGTCAAAAAGCCTTATGACACCGACGCGCTCATCGTTCCTGTTGAAGACGACAAAAAAATAATCGCCCTCCATCGAATGCTGCTTGTTGATCCATGCCCTCTGCTGATCCATGGTCACATTCAAGGGCGGCATGAATTTGAGAGCACCCGGCGTTTGACGCATAGCCAATGCAAACTCCGCGTCCGCCTCGACAGGTGAACGCAACGTCACGTATCTGCCGACAATATCATTCGTAATCAATCCAATCACCTCACCAAAGACACTGATCCAACTCGATCAAGTTCACATTGTAATATCAGGGCGCAATGAAGTCAATGAAAAAACGACCGCCGGATTTCTCCACGGTCGTCTGATCTCAATTATGATCGGCTCAATAGTACTGAACGGGCACGTTGGCATGCACGCCGCCCAGATAATCTTGGATCGCGAGCGAGTACACCAGCCGACGATCCTTCGCAAACTGCACCACGTCGAGCACCGCGTTGGCAGTGTCGAGGCTCGTCAGGCACGGCACTCCGATCTCGACCGCCGCGCGTCTGATCTTGAATCCGTCGCGCAACGCCAAACTGTTTTGATCGTTGATGAAGCTGTCGCTCAACGTGTTGACCACCATGCAGATCAGCCCGCTCCTCAACATCTTGATGATGTCCGCCGACCGTTGATGCACCTTGCCAACCAACTTCGATTTGATGCCCGCCTCGTCGAACGCTTTGCGAGTTCCTTCCGTCGCCGCCAGATCAAATCCGCACTCCGCGAACGCCGCCGCCAACTTAACCGCCTCGTCCTTGTCGCGATCCGCCACCGTGAACAAGATGCACGGCTTCGTGTGCGCCTCGAGCTCGCCCACCGGCACCACCGTTCCCGCCGCCAGCAATCCTTTGTACAGCGCGCGGCTGAAATGATAATCCAAGCCCACGACCTCGCCCGTCGAGCGCATCTCGGGTCCCAAGCCGACCTCGACGCCTTGCATCTTCGCCAACGAGAACACCGGCACCTTCACCGCATAATAAGGCTTCTTCGGATGATTGATGATCGATTGACCGAGCTTGAATCCGATCGCCGCTTGCGTCGCCAGGTCGACCAGATCGATCCCCGCCGCCTTGCTGATGAACGGGATCGTTCGACTGCTCCTCGGATTGACCTCGAGCACGAAAACTTTGCCGTCGGCGATCACGAACTGAATGTTGAGCAAGCCCTTGACGTTGAGCGCGCGCGCCAGCGTCGTGGTGTAATCGGTGACCGTGTCGAGCGTGGGCTTGTCGACCGTCAACGGAGGAAACACCGCTATGCTGTCTCCCGAATGAACGCCCGCCCGCTCAACGTGCTGCATGATCCCGCCGATCAACACGTTGTCGCCGTCGCTCACCGCATCAACGTCGAGCTCCGTCCCGGGCAGATATCGATCGACGAACACCGGGTGCTTGCCGTCCGACGCCGCGATCGCTCGTTGGACATAAGCCGTCAACTCCTCGTCGTTGTACACCACCTGCATCGCTCGACCGCCCAACACATAACTCGGTCTCACCATCAGCGGATAACCGATCCTGCTCGCCGCGTTGAGCGCCTCCTCGACCGTGAAGATCGCCGCGCCTTTCGGTCGGGGAATGTCAAGCCCCTCGCACAGATTATCAAACGCGTCTCGATCCTCCGCGCGGTTGATGTTTTCGATCGACGTTCCCAATATGAAATAGCGATCCTTGCCGTCGAGCTCGCCGTCGAGCGCCACGCCCAAATTGATCGCCGTCTGTCCTCCAAACTGCGCGATCACTCCGAGCGGCGCGTCCTTCGACTCGTATTCAATGATGTTCTGCACGTCCTCGAGCGTCAACGGTTCGAAGTAGAGCCGATCGCTCGTGTCGAAGTCCGTCGACACCGTTTCGGGATTGTTGTTGATGATGATCGCAAACTTCCCGAGCTTCTGCAGCTGTCGAACGCAACGCACGGAGCAATAATCGAACTCAACGCCCTGCCCGATGCGGATCGGTCCCGACCCGAGCACGATCACTTTGTCATGCGCGGAAGGCAATGCGTCGGAAGTCTCCGCGTTGTAAGTCGAATAAAGGTACGGCGTTTGAGCATCGAACTCCGCCGCGCACGTGTCGACCATCTTGAAATGCGGCAACAATCCGATCGAATGGCGCCGACGTCTGATCTCTGCGGTCTTTCCGCCGTTGAGCTCCGCGATCGCCGCGTCGGGCAATCCGATCTTCTTCGCCTCGATCAACAGCTCGTCGCTCAACTGATCCGCGCGGAGTTTGTTTTCGATGTCGGCGATGTTCTTGATCTTGTTGAGGAACCACCGATCGATCAAAGTTTCGTCGGCGATCTCATCAACCGTCAACACCCCGCGACGGAACGCTTCCGCGATCGCGAACAGCCTTTCATCATCAACGCGCTTGGCATGTCGAACAACCTTCTCGTCCGACCAATCCGCGAACTTCTTCAGATACAAACGATTGGCGCCGATCTCCAACGAGCGGATCGCCTTCAACAACGCCGCCTCAAACTTGCGATCGATCGCCATGACCTCGCCCGTCGCCTTCATCTGCGTCCCGAGCGTCTTGTCGGCGTAGTAGAATTTATCGAAGGGCCAGCGCAGATATTTAATGACGCAGTAATCGATCGACGGCTCGAAACAAGCCTTGGTCTTGCCGGTGACATCGTTAGTGATCTCGTCGAGCGTCAAGCCCGCCGCGATCTTTGCACTCACCTTAGCGATCGGATATCCCGTCGCCTTCGACGCCAGCGCCGACGATCGACTGACGCGCGGATTGACCTCAATGACGAAGTATTCTTGGCTGTGAGGGTCGAGAGCGAATTGGATATTGCAACCGCCTTCGATCTTCAACGCGCGAATGATCTTGATCGACGCCGATCTCAACATCTGCGCCTCGACATCGCTGAGCGTCTGCGTCGGAGCCACGACCACACTGTCGCCGGTGTGCACGCCGACGGGATCGATGTTCTCCATGTTACAGATGCAGATGCAGTTGTCGTTGGCGTCGCGCATCACCTCGTATTCGATCTCCTTGTAGCCGAACAGAGATTTTTCGATCAGCACTTGACCGATCATCGACGCCTTCAGCCCGCGCACCGCGATATCGATCAGCTCATTGGTCGAGTTGGCGAAGCCGCCGCCCTCTCCTCCGAGCGTATAAGCGGGGCGAACGATCACGGGGAAGCCGATCTTTTTGGCGAAGGCGACCGCGCTGTCGACGTCCTCAACGATCATCGATTGAGCGACGGGCTCATTGATCGCCTCCATCGCCTTCTTGAACAGATCACGATCCTCCGCATGGCGAACGGCGTCCGTCGAGGTGCCGAGCACTTTGACGTTGAACTTCTCGAGCACGCCCGCATCTTCGAGCTTGACCGCAAGGTTGAGTCCCGCTTGACCGCCGAGCGTCGCCAACAATCCGTCGGGGCGCTCCTTCTCGATCACGTGCGTCAAAAATTCGAGCGTCAACGGCTCCATGTAAACTCGATGAGCGGTGTCGACATCGGTCATGATCGTCGCGGGGTTGGGATTGACGAGCACGACGTTGAAGCCCTCATCGCGCAGCGCTCGACACGCTTGAGTGCCCGCGTAATCGAACTCCGCCGCCTGCCCGATCACTATCGGTCCCGATCCGATCACGAGCACCTTGTTCATGGATTTATTCTTCGGCATACAATCGTCCTCCTCTCAACCGTCCGCGCGGACGAAAAGCCTGTCGAACATGAACGCGCAATCGTTCGGACCGGGCGACGCCTCGGGATGGAACTGCACGCTCTCGACCGGCAGGCTGTGGTGTTTGAGCCCTTCGATGGTGCCGTCATTGAGCGACACGCATGTTATATCGAGCGGAACATTGTCGAGAGATTTTTCGTCGACGGCGAAGCCATGATTTTGGCTGGTGATGTAGCAGCGATTGTTGTCGAGGAACTTGACGGGCTGATTGACGCCGCGATGTCCGAACTTGAGCTTGAAAGTCTTGGCGCCGAGTGCGCGGGCGATCAGTTGATGTCCGAGGCAGATGCCGAAGATCGGTTTCTTGCCGATCAAAATTTTGATCTGATCGGTGATCGCGGGGAGGTCGGCGGGATCGCCGGGACCGTTCGACAGGAAGATCAGATCGGGCTCGAGCGCCAAACATTCTTCGGCGGAGGTCGACGCGGGCATGACGATCACTCGCGCGCCGCGCACCACGAGGCTGTCGAGGATATT
Source organism: Selenomonadaceae bacterium (assembly GCA_017477125.1). Classification (GTDB taxonomy): domain Bacteria; phylum Bacillota; class Negativicutes; order Selenomonadales; family Selenomonadaceae; genus Quinella. Next base: position 22,143 of record JAFUXN010000128.1, on the reverse strand, counting down.
GCGTTTGATGCCGAAGTCGTAGACGGCAACCTTGAGCCCGTCGGAGTCGCCGTTGAGCACGTATTGCTCATCGCAGGTGGCGATCGATACGACGTTGGGGTTGAGCTTCTGCTTGAGCACGCGATCGATTTCCGCTTGAGGAGTGTCGACAGGAAAAAGCCCGCCCTTCATGGTGCCCGACGAGCGCAACTTGATGGTCAACGCTCTGGTATCGACGCCGGTGAAGCACGGGATTTTGTAATGGTCGAGATAATTTTGGAGAGTGTCTTCGCATTCGGAGCCCGACGGTTGAGTGCAAAGCTCGGCGCAGATGAGCGCGGAGCACAGCGGGCGTTTGGACTGATTGAATTTGTGATTGACGCCGTAGTTGCCGACGAGCGGATAAGTCAACGCGACGATCTGAGTGCAGTAGGACGGATCGGTGAGAATGTCCTGATAGCCCTCCATGCCGGTATTAAAAACGACTTCGCCGAAAGCGGAGTCGCCAATCAAAAATCCGTTGAAGACAGAGCCGTCTTCGAGCACAAGTTTACCTCGCATATTTGACCTCCTAAAAATTTTTTGAGCCGTCGCGATCAGAGTTTGAAGATGAGTTTGCCGCCGCAGATCGTGTGCGTCACTCGCCCTTTGAGAGTGCGCCCCGCGAACGGCGAGAATTTTGCCTTCGACATGAATTTCTCCGGCTCGACGATCCATTCGAGATTCGGATCAAAGACCGTCACATCAGCTTTCGCCCCGACGCTCAACGTGCCCGCCTCGAGCCCGAACACTTTCGCCGGCGCAATCGTCATCTTCTCGATCAATTTGTTGAGCGGCATGCGTCCCTTCGATACGAGTTCCGTCAGCATCACCGCCAATGACGTTTCGAGCCCCGGGAACCCGCTCGGCGCTTGATCATAGGGAAATTCTTTTTCGTAGATCGCATGCGGCGAATGATCCGTCACCAGGCAATCGATCGTCCCGTCGAGCAAGCCCTCAAGCAATGCATCACAGTCCGCTTGCGTCCTCAACGGCGGATTGATCTTCGTCGTCGCGTCCGAAGGATTGACCAGATCATCCGTCAACGTCAAATGCTGCGGCGTGCATTCGGCGCTCACCTTCACGCCCCGCGATTTCGTCTCTCGAATGATGTCCACCGCTCGCGCCGACGACACATGCGCGAAGTGCACTCGCGTCTCCGCATAATCCGCCAACAGACAATCGCGAGCGATCGCAATGTCCTCCGCGATCGACGGTCGACCCTTGAGACCCAACCGCGTCGAGTTCAGCGATTCGTTCATCGAGCCGCCCTTGACCAGCATCGTCTCCTCCTCGTGACAGATCGCCAACTTGCCGAGCGGTTTCAAGTAATCGAGCGCGTTCAAAAATATCTTCGCGTTGTCGACGAAATGTCCGTCGTCAGAGAACGCCACCGCTCCCGCCGCGCTCATCTCCGCCATCTCTGCAAGCTGTTCGCCCTTCTGTCCCTTGGTCAGCGCGCCGATGATCTTGATGTTGATCAGCCCGACCTCCGCCGCTCGATCAACCATCGCCTCTACCAAATACGCGTTGTCGACCACGGGCTTGGTGTTCGGCATCGTCGCGACGGTGGTGAAGCCGCCCGCCGCCGCCGCCTTCGATCCGCTCTCAAAATCCTCCTTGTACTCCTGCCCGGGCTCGCGAAAATGAACGTGCATGTCGATCAGTCCCGGCACCACGATCTGCCCGCTCACGTCGAGCGTCTCATGCGCTTGCAGTTCGATCGACGGTTGCACCGCCGCGATGTGTCCGTCGACGATCAACACGTCGGCAGTCTCGTCGAGCCCGTTCGCAGGATCGATCACTCGCCCGTTCCGCAACAGCAGCGAATGTGTTATCTTTGCCAATTAGAGCACCACCTTTTCGCCCGATAATGTCAACAGCAGCAGCGCCATGCGAACCGCCAGCCCGTTGTTGACTTGCGTTCTGATCGCCGACTGCTCGGAATAATTCACGTCGAAGGAGATCTCCAAGCCGTTGTTCTGAGGTCCGGGGTGCATCACCAACGCATCGGGTTTCGCCAACTTCAAACGTTGAGCATCGAGTCCGAAGAATCTCGAGTACTCGTCCTCGGACGGGATCAGTCCCGCTTGCATGCGCTCGAGCTGAAGCCTCAACACGATCACCACGTCGGCATCGCGGATCGCATCTTCAACATGATCATGAACGGTGATCGAGCCGTCGGCGAAACGCGGCAACAACGTCGGAGGCGCGGCGATATGAATGTCGGCGCCGAATTTCTTAAATATCTCAATGTCGGAACGAGCAACGCGGCTGTGCAGAATGTCTCCGATGATCGCGATCTTCAATTGATTGATCTGATCGAGCGGAGCCTTCAGTTGATGGATCGTCAGCAGATCGAGCAGCGCTTGAGACGGGTGAGCATGACAGCCGTCGCCCGCGTTGATGATCACCGGCTTGACGACCTTGGCGGCGAATTGCGGCACGCCTTCGGATTTGTGCCGAATGATCATCGCATCGACCGCCATCGATTCAATCGTCAACAGAGTGTCGCGGATCGATTCGCCCTTGACCACCGACGACGTTGAGGCGTTGAGCGAAATCACGTCGGCGCCCAAATATTTTCCCGCGAGCTCGAATGAACTCCTCGTGCGCGTCGACGGCTCGAAAAACAGATTGACGATCGCCTTGCCCCTCAACGACGGCAATTTTTTGATACTGCGTTTGAGCACGGCTTTGAGTTCGACGGCGGTGTTTAGGATCAATCGAATTTGGTCGGCGTCGAAGTCGGCAATCTGAATGACGTCGCGACCGGCAATCGAAACATTACCTTGCAAACAAATCACTCCCCTGTGAGTATTTAACGCCACATTCTATCATCAACGGTTCAATGGTGCAACGGCTGTTGAGTGAATCTGGTTTTGATGCAAGTCACCAGGCACACGAGCGCGAAGATCACTCCCGCGGGATACGTGATCGACGTGGCGAGCTCAAATCCTTCCTTCGCCTGCAAGATGTAGGTGAACGTCACCACCGACATGAACATCGCGGGGATCAGCGAGACAAGATACGCTTTCGAGTCGGGGTGCGTGCGATGGAGGTAGACCGCGCCCGTCCAGAGGATCATCATCGCCAGCGTCTGGTTCATCCAAGAGAAGTATCGCCAGATGATGTTGAAGTCGATCTGAGTGAGACAGCCGCCGATGGCGAGCAACGGGATCGCGAACTTCAAACGATTAGCCGTCGAGCCCTGATCGAGTTTGAACCAATCGGCGAGGATCAATCGAGCGGCTCTGAAAGCGGTGTCGCCCGAGGTGATCGGACATGCGACGACGCCCAACATCGCGAGCGTCACGCCGATGCCCGAGCCCATGAATCCGATGCAGATATCGTAGACGGCTCCGCCGGGACCGCCCGCTTTCAATGCCGTGGCAAGTCCGCCGGTCGAATCGTAGAAGGTGACGCCCGCCGCCGCCCAAATCAGAGCGATCACGCCCTCCATGACCATGGCGCCGTAGAAGACGGGGCGACCGAGGCGTTCACTCTTGAGGCAACGCGCCATCAACGGCGATTGAGTTGAGTGGAAACCGCTGACCGCTCCGCACGCAACCGTGATGAACATCAGAGGCCAGATGGGCAGAGGATCGTCGGAAGGATAGAGGTTGGCAATTTGCATTTCGGGCATGGTGTGTCCTCCGACGCCGAGCAACATTCCGCCCATGATCCCGACCGCCATGGTGATCAGCGCCGCGCCGAAGATCGGATAGAAGCGCGCGATGATCGTATCGATGGGCAGGAGCGTGGCGAGGAAGTAGTAGATCAAGATTGCGATGAGCCACGGCATCAACGGCATTGCGGTGAGCTTGGCGATGAGCATGGCGGGTCCCGTCAAAAACACCGTGCCGACGAGCACCATCAACACGACGAGAAACACGCGCATAATGGTCAGGATCGTGTCGCCGAGTTCGTTGCCGACGATCTCCGTTATGCTCTTGCCGCCCTCTCGAAGCGACATCATGCCCGAAAGGTAATCGTGGACGCCGCCCGCAAAGATCGTTCCGATGACGATCCAAAAGTAGACGACGGGTCCCCAGAGTGCTCCGCCGAGCGCGCCGAAGATCGGTCCGAGCCCCGCGATGTTGAGCAATTGGATCAAGAAGACCTTCCACGTCGGCAAAACCATGAAGTCGACGCCGTCGGCTTTGGTGATCGCAGGCGTGGGGTTATCGGTCGGCGCGATGATGTTGTCGACGATCTTTGAATAGATCGCGTAGCCGGCGATCAACGCTCCCAACGCGATCAAGAATGTGATCATACCATAATACCTCCCAAAGAAATTTTACACCGGAAGAAGCAAAGTACATATCTGCGGGGCGACGAGGGAAATATTCGAGCGCCCGCCTCCCTGATGGGGCGGCTCGCTCGGTTCATTGAGCGACGTTGAAGTTGTCGGCGGTCGAGCGGAAGAAGCAGAGCATGTGTCTGCGGGGCGCGGGGAAAATATACGAGCGCCCGCCTCCCTGATGTGGCGGCTCGCTCGGTTCATTGAGCGACGTTGAAGTTGTCGACGGTCGAACGGAAGAAGCAGAGCATGTGTCTGCGGGGCGCGGGGAAAATATACGAGCGCCCGCCTCCCTGATGGGGTGGCTCGCTCGGTTCATTAATTGACACGAAGCCCTTTACTCAAAGCCCAAAAAAATTTTTTCCGCCCTCAATAATTTAACATCAAACAGAGGGGCAGCGCTCAAAAAATATTTCTCCGCCTCCAAACATTCAGCGTCGACGGAAGGGATCGAGCGAGCCGCCACGCGAGACGGCGGGCGCTCGTACTTTTCATCAACCGTTGACGATGCGATCATAGTTCTCCCGATCGGTGTCGCCTTCCGTGCTGATGCACACCACCACAGAATTTTTGTCGAGCCCCAATTGATCTCTGATCGCTCGACAATCCGATCGCGTCATCAGATCAAACGTCACGCCTACGCCCACTGCCCCGCTTTCGCCGCTTATGATCTTATCATCATTGTCAAGCGGATTCGCCAACAATTTCATCGCTCGAGCCGACACTTGATCGCCGCACACCAGAGCATAATCCGCCGTGTCCGACAGCAAATCCCACGCCAATTGACATGGCTCGCCGCACGCCAAGCCCGCCATCATCGTGTTGAGCCGCCCCGACGTCGCATGCACCTTGCCGTCGTTCGCCAACGCCGTCCGGTAAATGCAGTCCGCCTCGTACGGCTCGACGATGATCACCTTCGGGCGATTTATACCGTATACATTCGTCAGGAACGCCGCGATTGATCCCGCCATCGATCCCACGCCCGCTTGCAAGAATACATGCGTGGGCGGCTCGCTCAGCTGATCGCTCAACTGCTCGAAAATCTCTCGCGCCATCGTCAGATATCCTTGCATGATCAGCCGCGGCATGATCGCATAACGATCCATCGTCGTGTCCTGCACCAGCGTCCAACCGTTGCGCTTCGCCTGCTCTCGAGTATAGCGCACCGTGTCATCGTAGCTCATCGTCGTGATCGACACCTCGGCGTTCTCCTTGGCAATGTTCTCGAACCGCTCGCGTTTGGTTCCGCGCGGCATGTAAATGACAGCCTTTTGATTGAGCCGGCGCGCCGTCCAAGCCAAGCCGCGTCCGTGATTGCCGTCGGTGGTGGTGGTGAACGTGAACATGTTCGGCTCAAGCCGCCCGTCGGTCAGCTGATCGAACGACAAGACTTTCGAGCCGAAGCGGAACGACAAAATTCTCGCGACCGCGTACGATGAGCCGAGCACCTTGAACGCGTTGAGCCCGAATCGATATGACTCGTCCTTGACAAAAATTTTCTTGAGCCCGATCGCTTGAGCAAGGGCGTCGAGCGAATGGAGCGGCGTCGGTTGGTATTGCGGGAAGGTCGAATGAAAATCCAACGCGCGTTTGGCATGAGCCTCGTCGAAGTGCGCGAGCCCGACGCTTTCGGCGGCATTGACAGTCGAGCGATTGATCGATACAATTTTCATGGCGAATCTCCTTTGATTGAAGGTGTTTATGTTGGACGATTTCATGCTGAACAATTTGATCGTGGCGATCTCGGCGGTGGTGCCGATCTTTGTGTTGATGAGCATCGGCGCGGTGATCAAATGGCGACGCTGGCTCAACGAGGAGGAGCTCGCTCACATGAATCGCATGGTGTTTCGAGTATTCTTCTTCTGCATGATGTTCTACAGTTTATATACCTCCGACCCGTCGAACTCGCTTCGACCGAGGTTGATGCTGTTCGGCGTGTGCGGAGTGCTGACGGTGTTCGCGCTGTCGATGTGGTTGGTGCCGAAGGTCGAGCCGGAAAATCGTCGGCGCGGCGTGATCGTTCAAGCGCTGTTTCGAAGTAATTTCGTGCTGATAGGCGTGCCGATCGTCGCAAACATTTTCGGCGATCAAAACATCGCGGTGGCGACGGCGATGATCGCGGTGATCATTCCGATGTACAACATTCTCGGAGTCGTGGCGCTCGAGACGTTCAGGGGCGGGAGTTTTAAATTGATGCCGATCTTCGTCGAGGTGATGAAGAACCCGATGATCCTGGGAGCGATCGCGGGCGCGCTGTGCATGTTGATAGGTATAAAAATACCGGCGCCGGTGCTCAAACCGATCGGTCAGATATCGGCGGCGACGACTCCGGTAGCGCTGTTGATCTTGGGGGCGTCGTTCAAATTGGGCGCGACGCATGAACATCGTCGGCAACTGATCGGAGCGGTGGCGGGACGATTGATCGTGGTGCCGGGCATATTGTTGTCGATAGCGATCGCGTTGGGCTTCCGCGGCGTCGAGCTGGTGACGTTGATCGGGACGTTCTGCACTCCTTGCGCGGTGGTTTCGTATGCGATGGCTCAACAGTTGGGCGGCGACGCTGAACTGGCGGGCAGTTGTGTGGTGTTCACGTCGGCGTTCGCGTGCCTGACCATTTTCTGTTGGATTTTCATGTTCAAGACGTTGGGCTTCTTTTAAATGTTGGCGTCGATCATCTCATTAAACTGATCTTCGTTGAGGATCGTTATGCCGAGCGATTCCGCCTTCGCCAATTTCGACCCGGGCTTGTCTCCGACCACCAGATATTTCGTGCTCTTGGTGATCGAATTTTTGACGGTGAAGCCTGCGAACGTCGCTCGACTTGCCGCCTCCGCTCGAGTGATCGTCAGCGTGCCGGTGAATACGATCACTCCTCCGCGCGGAGCGTTCTCGACTTTTGCCTCAACCGTATCGCCCATGTTCAAGCCCATCGCTCTCAACCTCCCGACCAGTTTACGATTGTCATCAAGATCGAAGAACGCCCTGACGTTCCTCGCCACCACCAAACTCTCTCGAGCCCGCGCCTTGCTCACCCACTCGTTGAGCACTTCGATCGGCGCGTCGGCGATCCGTTCGAGCGCGGGAACCTTCGAAAGCAATTCCGCCGCCGTCTTGTCGCCGACCTTTGGCACTTCGCACAACAGTTTGATCGGATCGGCGTCGACAACGCGCGCTCGATTGCCCTCTACGTCGAAGAACTCTCGAATGTTTTTCGCCACCACTCGAACCGTAGGCGACTCCGCCTTGCTCAATTTCTTGTTGAGCTCGTCGAGCGACGCGTTGATGATTTTATCGATCGAACCGAATTGAGCGATGAGCTCTTGCGCGGTCGTCGAGCTCACTTCTCTGATCCCCAGCCCCGTCAAAATTCTTTCGGGCGACGCCGCTTTGCTCTTCTCGATCGCCGCGATCAGATTCTCAGACTCCTTCGGTCCGAAGCCGACCGCCGTCAACTGATCGCGCTTGAGCGTGAAGATGTCGGCAATGCTTTCGATCAGCCCGAGCTCGATCAATTTGCGCGCGGTGTTGGCGCCGAACCCGTCAATGTCCATCGCATTCTTGCCGACGAAGTAGATAATGCGCTCCTCGAATTGCGCGGGGCAGTTCGGATTGACGCAACACCAATCGCCCATGTCCAACTTCGATCCGCACGACGGACACCGCTCAATAAATTCGTAAGGCGTCGAGCCCGACGGATTGTCGACAACGCGTTGCACCTTCGGAATGATTTCGCCCGACTTGTACACTTCGATCGTCGAGCCGAGCCGAATATCTTTTGCCTCGATGTATTTTTTATTGTGGAGAGTGGCGCGCGTGACGACGGTGCCGGCAAGCGTGATCGGATCGAAGATCGCAACAGGAGTGATCTTGCCCGTCCGCCCCACGTTCAATTCGATCTCCCGCACGATCGTCTGTTTGAGCTCCGGCGGAAATTTATAAGCGATCGCCCAACGAGGAGCCTTCGCCGTCGTGCCCAACCGATCGCGCAACGCAAACTGATCGATCTTGATCACCGCACCGTCGAGCGCCCAATCGAGTGCGAGACGCGACGAGCCGATCTCCTCAACCGCGCGGATAACCTCCTCCGACGTTCGACACAACTTATAATCATGAATGACGTTGACGCCGTTGCGCTCGAGAAATTTATAAACGTCCGAATGCCGCTCGAAACCGCCGTCGAATTTCATCACGCCATGCACCACAAACGAAAGCCGCTCCCTGTCATCGGGATCGGGATTTTTTTTGTTGAGCAATCCCGCCGCATAATTCCGCGGGTTGGTGATCTTGTCGGGGTTGAGCTCCAATTGCCGCTCGTAAATCTGATCGAACTTGCGCCGACGGATAAAAATTTCTCCCTGCAATTCGAGGTAAGCGGGCGCGCCTTCGAGCGTTCGGATCAGATTGTCGAGAGTGAACAGCGCGTTGGCGGTCTTGTCGAAACCGATCTTGCCGTCGCCGCGAGTGATCACCCGTTCAAGCGCACCGTTCCGATATCGCATCGCCGCCGACAGCCCGTCAACCTTCTCCTCAACCAGAAACTCCGCTTCGGGAAATTGTTTGAGCTGCTTATCGACAAACTTGATCACATCGTCGAGATTGAACACGTCTTGGATTGAAAGCATCGGCGCATCGTGAACCACCGCGTCCTTGCCGCCGCCGAGCTTGCTGCCGACCGTTTGAGACGGCGAATCGGGCTCGAGCCATTCCGAATGAGCCCGCTCAATATCCTTCAGCCGTTGCATCATCCGATCATATTCGTAATCCTCGATTGCCGGCTGCCCCTGCTCGTACAGCTCGCGATACCTCAACAGTTCGCGCTTGAGCTCACGGTACTGCTCTTCGGACATTCGACTCACCTCCGCTAAATTTTGGTGATGGGCGCGTACTGCACAACCAAATGCTTCTCGCCGATCGATGCGTCGTCGAATCGGATCGTCAGTTGAGCATTCGAGCCGTCGCCCGCAACTTTGGTAATCGTTCCCTCGCCCCACTTGCCATGCCGCGCTCGATCTCCCACGCGCCACTGCTCATTCACGTTCGGCTTGATCCGCGCGGATTTTGCGTCGTCGAAAGAGATCACCTTTGACGATCTCGGCGTCGAGCCCGTTGATGATCCCGTTGTCGATCCGCTCGACGGTCGCGACGTCGGCATGTCGAACAACGAGCGTTGCACCGTCACTCTCCTCAGCGGCTCGATGTTGAGCAATTGAGCGGGTATCTCATCGATGAAGCGCGACCGCACATTCGCGCGCTCCTTGCCGAATGTCATGCGCGTCGCCGCATACGTCAAATATAATTTCTTCTGCGCTCGAGTGATCGCCACGTACGCCGCCCGCCGTTCCTCCTCCAATTGATCTTCCTTATACATCGAGCTCGCGTGCGGGAACAATCCTTCTTCGAGCCCCGTCACGAACACCGCGGGGAACTCCAAGCCCTTCGCCGAATGCACCGTCATCAGCGACACTCGATCCTTGTCATCGTCGAGATTGTCAAGATCGTTGATCAACGCGATGTGATTGAGAAAATCATCGAGCTTGCCGTTGGGATCGAGCTGAATAAATTCCTTCGCCACGTTGACGAACTCGCCGAGGTTCTCAATGCGCGCCTCATTCTCCGGCGTTCGGATCGATCGGAGTTCGGGCAGGTACCCCGACGCGTCGAGCACATGCAAAACGAAATCCGGCACCGACATTTCATGCTGCCGATTGATGCAGTCGAGTATGAACTCCGCAAATTGGTAGATGTTCTGCTTGGCTTTGTGCGACAGATCGGTGCGCATCAGGATTTCGACGTCGGAAATGATGTCGAACAACGTGAGCCCGCTGTTGGACGCAAATTGATTGAGTTTGTTGAGAGTGGTCGGACCGATCCCGCGGCGCGGCGCGTTGATGATCCTCAACAGGCTGACCGAGTCGCGCAGATTGCAGATCAGTCGAAGGTAGGCGATGATGTCTTTGATCTCCTTGCGATCGTAAAACTTGAGCCCGCCGATGATCACGTACGGGACGCCCGCGCTCATGAACGCCTCTTCAAGCGAACGCGATTGAGCGTTGGTTCGATAGAGCAACGCGATGTCTTTGAAGTGAAATTTTTGATCGCGGAGCGAAGTGATCTCGTCGACGATGCGGCGAGCCTCAACGCGTTCGTTGGCGACTTCGATCAAAGTGATCCTATCGCCCGTCGGATTGAGCGTCCAAAGTTTCTTGGGCTTGCGATTGTCATTGTTCTCTATGACGGCGTTGGCGGCGTTGAGGATCATTTTGGTCGAACGGTAATTCTGTTCGAGCAGCACGACGTGCGCCTCGGGGTAATCGCGTTCGAACGACAAGATGTTGCCGACGTCGGCGCCTCTGAATCCGTAGATGGATTGATCGGCGTCGCCGACCACGCAGATGTTGTGATGAGCCGCCGCCAACAATTGGGTCAATCGATATTGCGCGACGTTGGTATCTTGGTACTCGTCGATCAGAATGTACTTGAATCGGTTTTGATACTTGCGCAGAACCTCCGGCGAATCCTCCAACATGCGCACGGCGAACAACAGCAGGTCATCGAAGTCGAGCGCATTGTTGTCGAGCATGCGTTTTTCGTACTCTCGATAAACTTCGACGATCTTCATGTCGTAAGCATAACTCGATTGTTCATCGTCGAGAGAGGCGGCAAAATCATCGACGTCGAGGAGCATGTTCTTGACGAAAGAAATTCTGCCGTGCACCATCGACGGCACGAACCGCTTGTCATCGAGATCGAGCTCCTTGAGAATGTCTCGAATGAGCGCGCGAGAATCCGAAGTGTCATAGATGACGAAGGAGCGCCCGCGCACGCCGATCGACTCAATGTCGGCGCGAAGAATGCGGGCGCAGAATGAATGGAAAGTGCTGAGCCAAACTTCGCGAGCGGAGGCGCCGATCATTTTGGCGGCGCGCGACTTCATTTCGTTGGCAGCCTTATTGGTGAAGGTGATGGCGAGAATGTTCCAAGGCTTGACGCCATTAGCGAGCAGGTTGGCGACGCGGCAAGTGAGCACTCGAGTTTTGCCGGAGCCGGCGCCCGCCATCACGAGCAAGGGACCTTCGAGGCAATTGACAGCCTCGCGTTGACGGTCATTGAGTCCGTCGAAAATCTTATCGTCAATCAAATAAATGCCTCCTAGAGGGTCGGGACAATTTTTTCGTTGGCGAGCATCCACATGATCGGATCGAGCACGCGATGAGGAGTGACCGCCGCCAATCGTCTCAACTTATCGGGCGGCTGTCCGAAGCTCGACACGCCGAACACCCTGACCTTGTCCGCTTGAAAGTTGGCGTCGATCGCATCGAGGAACGCCGTTTCGCCCTGGCGTTGCAGCCAATCTCTGATCTCCAAATCGACCATGGAGCTGTCCGCCTCAACGAAGCCTCTCATCTTTGCATGCGGGCTCGGTTTCATCACCACCGCCGACGAGCCGAAATCGTTGTCGAGCTCCCTCAACGTGTCGAGCTTGGTGATCACCACCGCCGTCTGTCGATCGATCAATTTGTTTGGCGCGATGTTGAGACTTTGTCGAATGTAATTGGCAAGGGCGTTGACCATCGTGACCATGTTCGCCGGCGCGCTCGATTGTCTGTCCTGCGCCATCGACGACGCCAAGATGTCAAATGGTACCGCCGCCCTCACGCTCGACAGCAGCAGCGGATCGAACATGATCACAAACATTTTCGAGCCCGCGATGTACCGACTGATCACCGGGTCAAGCTCGTTGTCTCCGATCCGTTCGCAATCCTCGCCCGCGCCGTCGTAGATCGTCAACGCGTACGTCGGCATCTCCTTCGCCTTCGTCGTCGTGTCTCGAATGATCCATTGTTGAGGTTTGGGCGCAACCCCCGACTCCGTGCCCGCCAAACAATGTCGCGCCTCGTAGACGTTCTGATCGTTTTGTTGAGAGACTTTGAGCGTTCGAGCGTCGATCGGTTGGAGCACCCAAGGCAGATTGGAATACTTAAACTCGTGGAGCATGGTGGTGAGGTAACTCGACTTGCCCGCGCCCGCCACCCCGAGCATGCAGAAACTCAAATATCTCTTGTGGAAGAGGTATTGCAAGGGAAGTTGCTCGCCGCAGAATCGGCAAACTGCTTCTTGAGCGGGAATGCCTCTGCCCTTGCAAAAGTTTCTGCCGCATACCGGGAGGCGTTGCTTCATCTTGTCGAAGAACGACAGGAAGACCTCGTGACGGCGATTTGGATCGAACGTGCAGTAGAATCGCACGTTGCTGAGCGAGAGTTTTCGCAGGCAATGGGGGCAGGTTGCTTCGTCGGAGTGAAACAGTGAATCGAAAAACAACAACTCATACACCACGCTTCGATAATAGCAATTGAACTATCGGACGTTATTTGTTTGGAACTTTGAGAGTCTCGGGCTTGGCGGGCAGCACATCAAAATATTTTTCGTCCTTCTTGATCGGCAGGAGTTTGATCATGGTTCCGCTCGTCACCCGATCCCACGTCGAATCGGGCAAGAAAAATTCCAGTCGACCATCGGGCAGCCCTTCATCGTAACCTTTAATCGTGTGCAACGTGATCGTCTCCGTCGAGCCCGGCTCGATATTGAGCCCGCCGCCCTTATTGTATGCGAGGTAGAGCGTCGGCGTGTAATCAGCGGTCGACTCGATGATCAGCTTGCAATTTTTTGCCGTCGGCTTCTTCTTGAGCAGTCCGCTCGTGCCCCACTCGAGCCAATAATTGATCACCGACTTCGGTCGATTGTTGATCATGAATCGGGAAGGATTTGAATAGACGGTGGTGCCGTCGCTCAACTTGAACTCGCCGATAACGGTGAGATAAACCTCCGCGGTCGGCACCGACGGAACCAGAATGAATTTGTCCTGCAGATACTTGTCGCGCATGATCGTCCGCATGCGATTTTGTTTGGCGTCGCTGATCGACGAGTACAATCCGCGCGGAGAAGATTTTGTGTTGAACGAGTAGTGAATGCGGGTGATGTTGGGCGGCAACGGACGCAGATAAATTCTCAACTTGCCGTCGACGACCGCAGACTTATCCCGATCGATCTCGCATGGCTCGACCGATGCCGCCGTCTCGATCGAATTGATCAGCGCCTTGGTCTGATTGGCGCACACCACCGCAATGCGGCTGATGTCGGTCGGCATTGCAAATTCGCATGTCTTCGATTGACTGTTGGCGCGGGCAAGCAGTTCGGTGTTGTCGAGGATCGTATCGAGCCGCTTGATGTCGAAAGTTTTTCCGAGCGGCGGGTCCTTCTTGCTGTCGAGATCGTTGATGTCAAAGAAGAGCACATCGAAATCGCCCTCGGTCTGCCAACTGAAAGTGACGTGCGACCCGTTGATGGCGTGCGTGACATTCTTGAGCGCGACGGGCGGGAGCTCGGGCTTGAGCGACACGGTCAACGCCTCGCTGTGCGCGTAGTTCGGAGCGGATTTTTCATCGGACGCCTTGCGACCTTCGGAGCTGCTCATCAACGCGCGTTCGCCCGCCAAAAATTTTTCCCGATCGAATGTCGACGTCCGACGCTCCGCCGTCGCATCGAGGTAGACGCATTGCAATCGGTAATGGTACTGCTTGCGATTTTTGACGGCGCGATCGGTGAAGGGCGCTTGAACGCAATCGGCGACCACGACCGAATTGCCTTCGTTATCGGTGCGAATGATCCGCACGCCCAAACACATGTCGGAAGGCAGCGCCCAATTGAAATTGCAAACGCCCTCGTCGGTGGTGGCGGAGAATGAATTGCGATCGAGCCCCGCATAGTAGACGACCTGGCACGAGGCGGGAGCACTGACGGCGCCGGCTCGAACGGCGAACACGCTGTAGCCATAGAGCACGCCCGCCTTGAGATTTTTATCTTCGTGCTCGAGCTTGAGAGTTTTATCGACGATAACCTTGCCGTCCTTGTTGTTGACGGGAATGCCGCCGATCTTCCTCAACAGTTGATAGCTGACGCCGAGATCGTTATCGGGCTGCCAAAAAATCTGGCAGTTGAGGATCGTCGGCTGAGCGCTGAACTTGCCGTTGATGGCGAGCTTGTCGGCGATCGTTCCCGTTGATGTTTTCGACGGTTGAGCTCTGACGAAATCGGCGGTGATGGCGAGCGGCTCCTTTGGACGGATCAATCTCAAGCGTTCGATGGCGGGACGATAATTTTTGAGCGCGGGCACCGATAAAATTTCCATGCAATCGCGGACGGCTTTATCGGGCGAGGCGCTCATCGAAGGCATCTTGGATTTTGCCCACGACAATTGTTCGAGCTTGGTATTCATCATGGTGAGGTTATTGAATCGAACTTCGAGCTTCTTGAGCGCGGGATCGTCGGGCTTGAGGGCTTTGGCGTCGGCGAGCATTTTGGTGAGGGACTTCATGAGGAATTTTGCATTCTCGTCGACCTTGCGGGCGTTTTCGATCGCCGAACGGTATTCATTTTCGATGGCGGACATGTATTCGTTCATCTCGGCGATCTTTTGCGGCAGAGTATTGATCTCTGCGATGGGCGCGCCGCACGCGGGACATCTCTCCGCGCTCGACGGCAAACGCTTCTTGCAAGTGGGGCAATCGATGAAAAACGGTTGACCGCATGTCGGGCAGACGGAGTTCTCGGCTGATTCGCGCGTCCTGAACTGAGCGAGCGTTGAGCAATTGCCGCAGAACACGCTGAACATGGTTTCGTTCGGGTTCGACGCAGACTCGTAAGGCTCGTTGAGAAGACCGGCGGCTTTATTGTAGAGCGCCACCGATAATTCGTAGTTGAGGAAATTCGGGAAGGCGTTCTGAATGCGATTGATGCAGTTGTCGGCGAAGTAAGGATCGCGCTTGAAAATGTCGGGCGCCGCCTTGAGCCCGTTGAAGAACTTCGACAGCACATCGAGCTTGATCGAATGATCATACTTGAATCGGTTCTCGTCGGAGTTGAACACTTGCATCTGCGCGAGATTTAATAATGCTTTGATCGAATGCCAGACGGGGACGGGCGCGGCGACGCGTTGAGCCTCGCGCTTAAAAATTTCGGAGAGCTCCTTCGACGACAGTTGATAATAAGAAGTGACGTTGGGTTCGGTGTGCTCGATGCGGAAGGCAAGATCGTAGAGGTTGCGGACGCTTGCCGCCCAAGGATAATTGCGCGGGTCGGGAACGGTGTTGAAGTCGGCGAGATTTTTGGCGATCTCGTTCATCACGTCGTCGGACATGAAAAATTTATTGAGTGCGTTGATGATCACGCTCTTGGTTCGCGGCTTCTTGACCTCAAAGCCCTGCTCCTTGTAGGTTGATTCGATCGTCAAGAGGCTCAAGCGGAGCTTCTCGCGCACGCGTTTCATCTGCGCTTGAGTGACGATCAAAGTCCCCGCGGTGTCTCCTCTGAGCAGATCGATGTAAAGCCTCAACTGCTCGACGCGCTGACGTTTGAGCTCGTCCGCCTCTCGAGCGCGCAGCTTGGGGTTGTCGATGATGGTTGAGATTGTGTCGCTCATCGCCAGTTCTTCACGAATTTTGGCGAGGCGCACGGTGTCGACGGTGGTGTTTTGCTCGTCCGTGAGCCGTTTCTTCCATTGCTCGAACGCGAGTTTTATCTTGCGGATATTGTCGGGCGGATCAAATTCGACGCCGAGCATCTCGAAACAATTTCGTCCTGCCAATTCACAGACCCCCGAGAAGTTTTTGGTAGATGGTTAGATCAAAATCTTTGTAGACATTAAAAACGACTTCAATGGAATTGTCAATAAGAAAATTGGTGACGCACTCGACGGCGATTTGGGCGGCGCGCTCGTTGGGGAAATGAAACTCGCCGGTCGAGATGCAACAGAAAGCGATGCTCGAAAGATTATTTTTGACGGCGAGGCTCAAGCAAGAATAGTAGCAGTTGGCAAGCAGACGTTCGTGCTCGACGGTGAGCTTGTCGCCGACGATCGGTCCGACGGTATGAATGACGAACTTCGACGGGAGGTTGAAGGCGGGAGTGATCTTGGCGTCTCCGGCGGGCTCGTCGCGATTTTGTTTGGACATGATTTCGAAGCAGGCTTGACGGAGTTGAAGACCGGCGGCGGAATGGATCGCGTTGTCGATACAGCCGTGGCATGGAATGAAGCAGCCGAGGAGTTGAGAGTTGGCGGCGTTGACGATGGCATCGACGGCGAGGCGCGTGATATCGCCCTGCCAAATTCTGATGCGGTCGGCGACGTGCGGGATCTGATCGAGCGTGACGATGCCCTTGTCTTCGAGCTCGGCTTGGAGCAATTGATCTTGGATTTCGAGGAACTCTTCTTTGATGGGCAAGGGCGGGCGCACATTCATGAGAGCGCGGAGGAGTTTGCGTTTGGATTTGATTTTGGACGCAGAGATTTTGAGTTCGGGCATTTCGTTGAGGAGCATTCTGATGAGGAAATCAATTTGGCGGTCGCGGGTCATTTTGTATCGTCTCCGTTGAGAATATTTTTGATGTCGCCGTTGATGAGGATCGAACGGTCGAGAATTTGCTTGGGGGCGTCGGCTTCGCCGTGGTTGATGGCGATGTAAGTTGCGTTTGGATTGTCGTAAGTCATCTGCCAGAACGGGAATTTGATAATGCCGGGGGTGTTGTCGCCGACGCCGAGCTCGAGCAGAACGATCGGCTCGTTTTTATGTCGACTGAGAAATTTTTTGTAACGGTAAGATGCTTGACGCCAGCCGTCGTCCTCGACAAAGCGATCGTCCGAACGGAGGTTGGTGGTCATGGGCTCGCCGCATCGCGGGCAGTGCGGGATCAGCTCGGTCGGCACGCGCATGTCATGCTGTTGAGCGATCATCTCTCGAACGGTCGTCTCGTTGTCGTAAGTCTTCTGATGGCATGGGGTCGAGCATTGAAAAAGCCCGTAGTCGCCTTGAGTGTAGAAGAGGCGCTGCTTGTCGAAGCCGTTCAGTTGAAACAGGTGGTCGACGTTGGTAGTGAGGACGAAATAATCTTTGCCGTCGACGAGCGATAAAAGTTTTTGATGGACGGTCGAGGGCGGCAGGTCGTAACGATTGAAATAGATGTTGCGGCTCCAAAAAGCCCAAAAGATTTCGGGGGCGGGGAACGGGTAAAAGCCGCCGGAATACATGTCGTGAAATCCGAACTCGTCTTCGAAGTCGGCAAAGTGTTTTCGGAAGCGCGCGCCGGAGTAGGTGAAGCCGGCGGCGGTGGAGAGTCCTGCGCCGGCGCCGATCAAGATCGTCCGCGCGGATTTAATTGTGTTGAAGAATTTATCGAGCAAAGCAAACACCTCATCAATCAGAGAAAAAACATTGTGGAAGGCATTATAACACATAAAGAGAGATGTGGGGCGGTTATTCTGCATGATTTGGGCGCGGACAAAAAAATGGAGCGCCCGCCTCCCGATGGGGCGGCTCGCTCCTCTCCTTCTCCGTCGGCGACAACATGAGCCGATAAAACTTTGAGCACTGATTGAAAGATCGATATCGGGGAACGAAGAAAAAAGGAGCGCCCGCCTCCCGCATGGGGCGGCTCGCCCTTCATCAAAAAAATTTTTAGGGCAGCAAAAGATGCCGGCGTCGTCCGCCCCGCGATAAGGCGGCGACGCCTTCTTTCATATCCTGCTCCTCGGTTGAAGCTCAACGGTTGAGGTGTAGACATAAAAAATGGGCGACCGCCTCTCGAAGGGGGCGGCTCGCCCTTTCATATAGTATGGACTAAAATTTTTTGAGTGGAGGAGCCGGCGTCGTCCGCCACGCGAGCAGGCGGCGACGCCTTTCTTCCATCGCCCTTCTTCTTCGCCTACAACATGAGCCGATAAAATTTTGAAGGCTGACCGAGAGATTGGGCGGCGTCCGCCCCGCGATAAGGCGGCGACGCCTTCTTTCATATCCTGCTCCTCGGTTGAAGCTCAACGGTTGGACATAAAAAATGGGCGACCGCCTCTCTAAGGGGGGCGGCTCGCCCTTTCATATAGTAGAGGCTAAAATTTTTTGAGCGGAGGAGCCGGCGTCGACGCCTTTCGTTCCATCGCCCTTCTTCTTCGCCTGCAACATGAGCCGATAAAATTTTGAACGCCGACTGAGAGATCAGACGGCGTCCGCGCCCTTTGATAGCGGCGACGCCCTTCTTTCGGCGACGCATATTTTTTTCATGCCTGCGCGACCGCGACGATGAGCGCCGGCAACAAATTCGCCACCCGAATCTTATGCCCGAACATCAGATTGACGCCCACACAGAAGATCAAGATGTTCCCAACGTACGACAGATTATCCAGCGCCGCTGCCGTCATCAGCGGCTCGATCAGCCCCGCCAACATCGTCACCGCCCCTTGAAACACCCCTACGCTCACGCTCGAGAACACGCACCCCTTGCCCATCGACGCCGCCATCACCATCACCAAGATCATGTCGAGCACCGATTTCATGTAGAGCACCGTGCAGTCGCCGAGCAACGCGTCATTCACCGGTCCCAGCACCGACATCGCTCCAATGCAAAACGTCAGCGACGCCGTCACGAATCCGTTGATGAAATTCGAATCGCCCTCGTTGCCCGTCTTGATCTTCAGCCACGCACCAAACCGTTCAAACTTGCTGTCGAGATCAATCACCTCGCCGATCACCGCTCCGATCGTCAGCGACGCAATCATCATCATCGCTCCAATCAGTTCAATCGACCCGTCGGCGTTGAGCCTCAACATCTTCGTCAGCGTACTTCCGATCCCGATGAAGATAACCGCCGTCGCACACGCCATCTGCAACGTCTGTTGAAACCGTTCGTTGAGGAATCTTCCGACCGTCAAGCCCAACAGCCCGCCGACGATCAGCGCCATGCAATTGACGACCGTGCCCCAGCCCGGGAACGTCGGAATGTCTGTCACTGCTGTTGCTCCTCCCGCGACTTGCTCAAGCGCAACGACACTCGACTGATCCTCTTGCCCTCCATCTTCTCGACAAAGAAACTGCAGCCCTCATAAGATACAAACTGCCCCACGCGCGGCTCGCCTCCGATCTTATTGTACAGCCAACCGCCCAACGTGCTCACATTGTCATCGTCAATCTTGATCCCAAGCTCGTCATCGAGCTCCTCAAGCAGCACTCGAGCATCGATCGAATAGATCAGTTCCGATTGCTTTTCGATCTGCGGACGCTCCTCATCAAACTCGTCTTGTATCTCGCCGACAATCTCCTCGATCACGTCTTCGATCGTCACCATGCCCGCCGTCCCGCCGTACTCGTCCACCACGATCGCCAGTTGAGATTTCTCCTTCTGCATCGTTTTGAGCAGCACGCTCACGTCCATGCTCTCGGGCACCATCAGCACTTTGCGTGCCAACGATTTGAAATTCACCTCGCGCCCCTGGATCATCTCCAATACGATGTCCTTGACGTGCACGAATCCGATGATGTGATCCTTGTCCTCGAGACACAACGGATAGCGCGTCATCTCCTCCTCGATCATCACGTTGATGTTCTCCTCGCGCGGCTTGTCGACGTAAATGCAGACCATATCCGTGCGCGGCACCATGATCTCCCGCACGCTCAACTCGGTGAAGTCGAATACGTTGTCGACAAAATTAACTTCGGTGTCGTCGACCAGCCCCTGCTTGCGGCTCTCCTCCATCAACAATCTGATCTCTTCGGGATTGTGCGCGACCTCGCCTTCTCCCTCGGTTGTGACCCCCAAATGTTTGGCGACGAAGCCCGCCGTCGCATTGAGCAACCACACGAACGGGAACATTATCTTCCAAAAGATCAACATCGGCAGCGCTATCGACAGCAAAATTTTTTCGGTGTTGATGATCGCCATCGATTTGGGCGTGAGCTCGCCGAGTATGATGTGCAACGACGTGATCAAGGTGAAGGCGAGGGCGAATGCGATCGTGTGACCCGTTGCGTCCGACAGCCCGAACGATTTGATCAACGGCGCGATCAATTCGGCAACGAACGGTTCACCGATCCAACCGAGTCCGAGCGACGCCAGCGTGATGCCCAACTGCGTGACCGACAACGCTTCGTCGAGCTCGTCAATGAGCTTCTTGGCGTACTTGGCTCGTCTGCTGCCCTCTTGGATCAGAGTTTCGAGACGCGTGGGGCGAATCCGCACGCAACAAAATTCGGCGGCGACAAAGAAACCGTTCATCCCGATCAGGAATGCGACGAGGAAAAATTTGCCGACTATCTCAGTGGGGTCCATCAATGCCATCCTTTCGATTAATCCGATTGACAAACTCGTTGAACGTAATCGCGCAAGCGTCGGACGCCGAGCTCAACCTTCTCGTCCATGGGCAGTGCGTCGACGATCTTATCGATGTAACCGCGCTCGACGATCTTGCGCATCGTCCAAGCGAAGTTGACGTTGTACACCCACATCAACCGAACGATCTTGCGATCGCCGTTGGTTCTGATCTGACGGTAATCGGCTTGCCTGCCCTCGATAAAATTCTCAACGAAGTCGGGGCTGATGTCGGGGCGCTCCCTGCCCTTGATGAACTTGGGCATCTTATGAGCATTCTCCTGCGCAAGGAACGGCTCAAGCACTCGATAGATATCAAGTTTGTCGGCGTCGCGGATCAACTTTGCGAAGAGCAGCTGACGTTGATCGTCGGTAGGCGCGATGTCCTTCTTGTTGTGCTGACCGATCGCAAACCGAATGAGCTTGAGATCGTCGGCGGGCAATTGATCAAAGAAGTCGAGCTCGTCAATGACCTTGAGCCCCAGGTCGGCGTGATCCTCCGATTGAGCATCGTTGAAAGTTTTATAGAGCGAGTACTGACGGAAGCGCCCCACGTCATGGAACAGCCCGATGATCTCTGCGAGATTGGTATCGTGCTCGTCGAACTTTAAATAGTGAGCGAGCTCGATGCAATTGGCGGTGACGTAGCCGGTATGCGTTTCCTTGATCTCGATGCCCTGTTGAACCTCGGGGTCGTCGGAGTAGAAGCTCTTGATGTAATCGTTCATCCAACGGTGCATTGAACGCAATAAATTTTTCATGGGCGGCGCCTCGATTCTAAAAAAAATGAGCACGTCGACAAACGCGCTCGATGATCTATATTGGCTGAAACAAATATCGACGTTGGTGACGCCAGCGGGATTTGAACCCACGAACCCGCCGTGAAAGGGCGGTGTCTTAACCACTTGACGATGGCGCCGATTCATTCAACGGTCGAAATGATATCATGAAATACTCGACAATGCAAGCAAAATTTTTTTTTGCCCACCCACCCTTTGAAGGTTTCACCTTCAGAACCATTGGGGAGCGTTGAAGGCTCCTGCCTTCGGAACCATTGAGAGGTTGAAGGCTACTGCCTTCTCAACCATTGGGGAGCGTTGAAGGCGACTGCCTTCAGAACCATTGGGGAGCGTTGAAGGATCCTGCCTTCAGAACCATTGAGAGGTTGAAGGCTCCTGCCTTCGGAACCATTGAGAGTTTGAAGGCAACTGCCTTCGGAACCATTGAGAGATTGAAGGCTCCTGCCTTCGGAGCCATTGAGAGTTTGAAGGCTCCTGCCTTCGGAACCATTGAGAGGTTGAAGGCAACTGCCTTCGGAACCATTGAGAGATTGAAGGCAACTGCCTTCGGAACCATTGAGAGGTTGAAGGCTCCCGCCTTCGGAACCATTGAGAGGTTGAAGGCTCCTGCCTTCAGAACCGTTGGGGAGCGTTGAAGGCTCCTGCCTTCAGAACCATTGAGAGGTTGAAGGCTCCTGCCTTCATAACCATTGAGAGGTTGAAGGCTCCTGCCTTCATAACCATTGAGAGGTTGAAGGCTCCTGCCTTCATAACCGTTGAGAGGTTGAAAGCTCCTGCCTTCGGAACCGTTGGGGAGGTTGAAGGCTCCTGCCTTCAGAACCATTGGGGAGCGTT
>JAFUXN010000127.1 GCA_017477125.1 Selenomonadaceae bacterium | reverse complement strand
GTCGACTTTCACCGTATTCAACATGGCACGGCTAAAAATTTTTGTACGGCGGAGGGAGCCGGCGGCGTCCGCCCCGCGAATCGGCGGCGACGCCTTTTTTATGGGACGGCGATGAAAGATGGGCGACCGCCTCGGCATGGGGCGGCTCGCCCTTCTCCTTTGGTCGACTTTCACCGTATTCAACATGGCACGGCTAAAAATTTTTGTACGGCGGAGGGAGCTGGCGTCGTCCGCCCCGCGAACCGGCAGCGACGCCTTTTTTATGGGACGACGGTAAAAGATGGGCGACCGCCTCTCGAAGGGGCGGCGCGCCCTTTCATGTAGCAGAGGCTAAAATTTTTTGAGCGGAGAATACAGCGTCGTCCGCCACGCGACACGGCGGCGACGCCTTCTTTTATATCTTCGACTGAACAAATTTTGATTGGAGCGGCAGGATTTTTTCCCGCCACCCATAATTCTTCTATCATCGAAAGGAGGCTCAACCGTTGAACAAATATTACTCGCCTCAACCGATCGACACCAACGACGTCGAGCTGAGCCCCGAACTGATCCGGCTCACCGAACTGATCGCCGAGAACGTCCACGAGGTCTGGGCGGCGACTCGTATCAGCGACGGCTGGACCTACGGCGACACTCGCGACGATCAACTCAAACAAACTCCATGCCTGGTGCCCTACTCCCAACTGCCCGATGCCGAGAAAATTTACGATCGCCGCACCGCCATGGAAACCCTCAAGCTCATCGTCAAGCTCGGCTTCAACATAACTCGTAACGATTCGACTTAAACGCGGGAGGCGACACACTCATGGGGAACGACAGATCGGACATCAATTCGTTGGCGACGCGCGCCGGATTCAATGAGCTCACCGACCTTCAACGGAAGGCTTTCGATTGCCCCGACTTCTATGACGTCGGCAAGTGGCTGTTCGTGATCGGCACCACCGGCTCCGGCAAAACTCTCATCGCATTGTTGAGCTACTTCCGACAACAGCAGTTGGCAGCAGAACGCGGTCGCCCCTATCGAATGCTGTTCGCCGTCCCCTATCGAGCGCTCGCCTCTCAAAAGTTCGACGAGATCAAAGACTTCGCGCGCAAACTCGATCTGTCCCTCAAGATCGTTCAATCGACCAGCGAATATCTTCTCGACGATCCAAGCATCATCGCCGGCAAGGTCGATATCGCCGTCATCATCAACGAGAAAATTTTTATGTTCGCCTCCGCCGATCAAACTTTCCTCGACAAGTACGATCTGATCGTCCTCGACGAGATCGCTCTCGCTCAAGACGTCAACCGCGGCATCAAAACCGATTTCATCATGCTCCGCGCTCGACGCCACCAAGAGTTGAGAGTGATCGCGTTGGGCACTCCCTTCTACGATTGGCGAGAGTACATCGATAAGTTTCAATTCACCGAGATCAGAGAGTTGACCCGCCCCGTCGAGCTCAAGACCCTGCCGATCTTCTACAACAAGACGGGCGTTAAACACGTCGAGACGGATTGCGAGCCGGTGAAGACGGTCGACTTCCCCGATGGTTACGACAAACGCTTTATCAATCGCGTCAACGGCATCGTCACCGCCATCTGCATTCACCACCTCAAACGCGGCGATAAAATTCTCATCTTCCTCAACAATCGGCAGGAGGTTCGCGAGCTGTCGAAGGTACTCTTGAAAGAACTCGTCGAGCGCGGCATCTTGACACCATGGATCGATGAGGAGCAGTGCCGCGATTACATCTTGCGCTCGATCCAAGCGGACGCCGACGATATTCTTTACGGCACCATGGACGAGGACGACTATCGAGCGTTCGCCCACGGCATCAGCTATCACAACGCCAACATTCCTCTGAGCATGCGATATCTGATCGAGAAGGACTTCCTCGCCGTCGACGGCAAGCTCAAGATCGTTTGCAGTACAGAAACGCTCGCCTACGGCGTCAACAGCAATGCCGACGTCGTGATCATTCCGCGCATGAAGAAACGCGCCTACGACCGCGGCATTCATAACGAACTCCGCTTCCTCTATCCAAACGAGTACATGAATTATGCGGGCAGAGCGGGACGCCTCAACCCGTCGCTGCCCGAACAAAAATGCGTCGGCTACGTCTACCCGCTCCTTGAATCAAAGTACTTCGGCGTTGAGGGCAGACCCAACGATCAGAGAAATTTATGGGAGGCGCTCAATCGCAAGGTCAACGAACCCGACCGCACCTTCAGCCAACTGTTGAGCGTCGAGCGCGGATATCTGCCGTTCTATATTTTGAGCCTGTTCTCGAATTCGAATGCGCAAACGTCATCGGGCATCAAGCAATCCGATATAAAATTTCTGTTGAGAGGATTGCCGTTGCCCTCCTCCAAACGCCTCAACGAAAATTATTTTTGCGACGAGCCGATCGCCAAATTGCTCGAGCTCAAACTCATTCAGCAGATCAATGATGACGACGTCGACGACGAGGACGAACCCGAGTACGCCGCCACCGACGTCGGCAGGCAACTGGCGGGCTACGTGATCCTCATCAGCGATTTCGAGGACCTGTTGAACTCGATCAGAAATTTCGTCACGCCCGAGAAATTTTTCGAGGTCGACATGCTCAACATAATCGTCAACACGAAAGGCATCTTGGGGCAGGGCGGCGTCATTGTAGGGAATTTCGATCCGAACGGCAGAGATATTTTATTCATCAGGAACTCGCTGGCGGCGATGAGGAAAATCTTTCGGTACTTCGCCGATTGGACGAGTCCCGAGCTGTTGAATAAATTGTTGAGCGCGGTGAGCAGATACACCCGACGATTCGGCGCTCGACAATATAATTTCTTCGACGAGGACGAGTTCAAGGCGTTGAGATTGTTGGCGTCGATCCTGTTGTGGCGGAGCTCGGCGTGCTCGACCACGGTGATGTTCGACGGCTTTAAAATTTATTACGAGCAGATGCGTCGGCTGTTGGAGATCGTTTGCTACCGTCTCGACGTGATCAAATTCAGTTTGCCGTTGGCGTCGGGCGTCAAAAAGCGATTGTTGAGGCAGGAGCTCACGACCGAACGCTTTATCGAGGCAACCGCTTGGCTCAACGAGCTGACCGAGGCGCTGACGTATCAGAGCAAAATTTGATCGAGACGAATTGCGATGGGGGAGTGCCGGCAATGGGCATTAAGATCGATAATTTCAAGGATATCAGGGAGCGACATGAGTTGAGCGCCGACGCGTTGAAGGCGATCAATGAGAGGCTGGCGCGTTCGATGGGGATATCGCCCGACGAAACCGAATACACCGGTCTTCAACGGATGGCGCTTTTCGACACCAAAGGCTTCTGGCTGTCGGAGCATGAGGAGAATCGACACATCGTGGTGCAGGGCGCGACGAGCGCCGGCAAGACTTTGATCAGCGAGATGGCGATCCTCGACTCTCTAAAGCACGAGAACGATCCCGAAAACAAATGCATCGTGCTGGTGCCGCTGAAGGCGATGGTTCGCGAGCGGTGCAATCAATTACGCAAAGACCTTGAGGCGCAGGGGACGACCGGGATATATGCATCGAGCAGTGACTACTTGGATCACGATGGTGAGATCGTTGAAGGCGATTACACCATCGCGGTGATCGTCTATGAGAAGTTCTTTGCCATGCTGTTGCAGTCGAACGGCAAGATGCTGAAGAAATGCCGTCTGCTGGTGGTCGACGAACTGCAGATGCTCAACAAGCATGACCGCGGTCCCAAACTCGAGGTGGCAATCCAAAAGGTGTTGCGTCGAAATGCGCTGGGCGGCAACGAAACTTTGACGCGGATCATGTGTTTGACGACGTGCGATTGCAATGCGAGCTTCATAGAGAAGTGGTTGACGATCGATAGTAACTCTCCGATAGTGATCCGAAACGAGATGCGCCCGACCTCACTACTCGAGCATGTGATACTGACCGACGGCAGTTACAGGGCGTCGGCGAGCCGGGGCGAGGACAATATTAAGGAGTTCAGCCCATATGGCAAGTCTGAGAAGCTCAATGACGAGGGCGGCAGATTGGAGTATCGCGGTGAGATATCCGTTCCCGATTACGTAGAGCTCAGGGGCGGGCGTTCCGACGAGCCCAAGAGGCGTTTGTTAAAGGCGCTGTTGAGGGAGATTTATGCGCGGAATCGCAAGGCGAAGGTATTGGTATTCGTGAACGGGCGCGAGCGAACCCGATACCTGGCGGATTACATTGCGAACCAGATTGCCGACGATAAGATTTTGCCGCGGCTCGAGATGAGCGAGAGGCTTTCACGGATCGAAAACTATGACGTCGACAAGTATCAGAAACTGCTCCGCAATCGATTGTTCCCGCGTCGGATAGCATGCCACAACGCGGCGATGTCTACGGCATTGCGCGAGTTGATTGAGGAGCTGTTTGACGGCGCGGAGGATTCGTTGCGATTGGTGGTGGCGACTGAAACGCTCACCGTCGGGATGAACATGCCGGTCGATGTGATGATCATCTTCGACAATGAAGTGCCTCGAAAGAAGGGCGACACCACTCAACACGCTCAGCCGCTCACCGGTCAAGAGTATAAAAACTATGTCGGGCGCGCGGGTCGTTTGGGGCAACAGAACATGAAGAGCGGCATGAGTTTCATCATCGCGACCAAGGACGATGAGGCGCATCGTTTTTGGAACGGCTACGTTAATTCGTTGAAGGAGGACATTGTATCATCGCTGAAGGACGAGCCCGAGATCGGTCAAGCGCCGTATTATTTGAGTTTGTTGAGCGAGTGCGGCGATGATTACACGTCTGAAACGGTGCAGTCGTTTTGGGAGGAAAGTTTTTCGTGCAAGTGCGGCGGTCGAGCGATTGACGCTCAAAAGATGTGCGATGTGCTGATGAAGGCAAAGCTGTGTCGACCCAAGAGCAGTGACGACGATGATGAGCTCGAGCACTATGAGCTGACACCCTTCGGGAGAGGATTGGCGGCGTATGCGTTTGGCATCAAGACGTGCAACAAGATAAGGCGATATTTTTTTAACGGCGGCTACAAGGAGAAGCAGACGGCATTGGAGGACGGACAGGGCGGTCTGCCGTTCGACACGACGAATGATGAGCTGAGCCTCAAAGGTTATCTGCTCGACATGCTTTATATTTTGTGCCAAACACCCGAGGTGATCGGATTTCCGCAAGTGAGCATCCCCAACGGTCTTGAGGAATCGCGCAAGGCGTCGGCGGCAGTCTTGAAGGCGCTCAAGAAAATGCATCAAGCAGGGCATTGCAAGTTTTGGAAGGACAGCACGTTGGAACTGGCGGTTAATGACGATTGCGATTGGATCTATGAGAGCAGATACATCAATCCGCTGATGCGAGCGATCATCTTGTGGCATTGGACGCGCGGCGATCTAATCGAAAAAATTGAGGAGGAGACCGAATTTAAATTGCCGCTGGTGGTCGGCGACATCGCGCGGTTGGCGGAAATTGTCGCGTATCAGCTCGAAGCGATCAGTCGAACGGAGTACCGCGAGCGCGGCAGGAACACAACCAACCTCTTGATCTTATTACCGCGTCTCTATCGACTGTCGACTCAAGTAAACTACGGCGTACCGCGGAATTTGGTGCGCATAGCGAACAAGAATGTGCCCAAGCTCGAGCGGAAGGCGATATTTGATCTCTACAATCTGTGCAGGGAGTATCCGGAGCGGTACGATGATGATGTGGCGGCGATGTTGCGCGACCTTTGGAAGAATGATCCCGCCAGGATACTCAAGATAATCAGTGGCGAGATATGTGAGGAGTTGCTACGTCGGATAGACGAATCGAGCGAGCACAATGACATCAAAAATTTGTTTGAGGCGATCAAGAGGGATTTGACGAATCTTAGCGACGAGGTTGAGGACGCGCTGAAGAATTTGCTTGCGGATCAATCGGCTCGCGACGACAAATGTGTGCTACCGAGCTTGAGCAAGATTTTCCTCAACGAACTTGAATCGGAGGAGAGGGATCATATCTTCGGCGACAACATCAAATTGGATTTCCCGATTGCCGACAAAAACTTTGCGATGCTCGAGTGCAACGACAAGACGTTCTTCTTGATAGCGCTCAACGACAAGGCAAGCGGCAAGATTGGTGCGGAGTACGAAAATCAATTCAAGCGGGCGAGCAAGCGGGCGGGCAAATTCAAAGTGATCCTGTTGACGGCGGAGCTCGACGAGAAACTCAATGAGGTACGGCAAGATTATGAGGCGCTCGACGGGCTGAAAAATAATTTGTCGGCAATGACATACGAAACGTTTGTGTGGCTACTCGCTCACTCGATCAAGATAACGGATTTCAAGGGCAAGATGTTGATGGCGCTGTTGTGGGATATCAACGGCGTGTTCAGACCGAATCTCAAGAATTTGAATCAGCTGCTACAGAACTATGAGCACAATTCGGAGGAGATCGAGGGCGACAAGCGTGTTCGATTGCTGTGCGACAAACGCAATTGGGCGGCGCTCAACGATTTGAGGAAGGTGCTCAAGGAAGTTGGGATCGAGTATCGGGAATTATCCTGGGGCGAGGCGTTGGGTGCGGAGCGGGAGCAAAGACCCGACGAGCCGACGCTACTGTTCTTGTCGCGGAGCACGGTGAGGAGCTTCAGCAGTCTGGATAAATTTTGTTACGGGCTCGGGAAGGACGGCTATCGACGGACATATGGGATATGTCGCTCGAGGGAGGAATTTGAAGAATGGGGCGCGCCGTTCGCCCATTGCGAGACCACGAGAAATTTCGCAGAGGACATCGGCATCGGGTTCCGACTGCTGTTGAGGAAGTGGCGCGATCAAAAATATCTAATCGGAGTGTCGTACGCACACGAGCGGCAATTTGACAATGAGCGCGAGGGCGTTCGGCTATTGAAGAAATTTGTTGCCGGGCTGGAGGAAAAATATAAAGACTTGGTGCTGTTCGACCAAAGCGATTGCGCAAGCCATGAGTTTAACGGCGACGGAGCTCAACCATGGACGCTGGAAAAGTACAAGGAATGCGCGTTCTTCATTCTTCTCGACGATGAGTATTACGATTGCGCGGACAGCGTCAATTGCAAGAAGGAGCTGGCGGCGATTATCGAACGGTTGTCGACACTGAAGGGGAGGCGTCGGCTTTGGTTGTTGAACCCGCCGAACACTGATCACTGTAAATATCATGAGAAATATAGAGCCAACGACGGTTACAGCACATCGTTGAGCGAAGGCGGATTAAACAAGACGTTGAAGGACTTCCTCAAGCGTGTGGAGGAGGGCTGATGCTCGATTGAAATTCAAAAGCGCGACCCCCGTTGTGGGAGCCGCGCCATTTTTATTTCGAGCCTGAAATTATTTCTTGAAGAAGCGAATGACGTCGTCGACGCGAAGACGCGGAGGCATGACGCCCTTGACGGAAATCTGACCTGGCAACGCGCCTTCCTTGTTGACGAGGATCGTGCAGTGCCCCGCCTCGCGGATGGTGTTGTTCGCCACGTCGCCGACCTTCGTCACTTTGAAATCGGTGTTGCCGAATTTGAGCTTGTCGCCGACTTCGATATCAGCCTTGAGCTCACCGACGCTGTGCTCGACAACCATGTCGGCGAGGTTGGGATGCTTGCCCGTGTCCAGCAGAATGACGCTGCTGTTGTTGTCGAGGAACTCTCGAGCCTGCGAACCGACTGCCGTGATCGTGACTTCGTACTTAACTTCCACGTTATTGCCTCCTTCGATCGATCGAATCTATGTTGGTTTATTAAATTGCGATTGGTGGAGATGAGGAGAGTCGAACTCCTGTCCGAAAGCATTGTTACAGTAACTTCTCCGAGCGCAGCCTTGTGATCGAATTTAAACCGCGTTGAGTTCGCAAGGCAGACTCAATTTGGTCGAGCGTCTGAATTATTCCCGTTCGTTACGACGCACTCACGAATCGGTATCCCGCGCTGACCTCCGACCCGCCTTAGCGGGAGATCGGGCGGCGGAGGCTGGCATCAAGCTGCCAGAGCGTAATCGTTGTCTGCTTTTATATTTAAAGCAAGGTTCACCTTACTGACCCGGTTCGATGACCCCGGGGCTCGCTATCGCTGTCCCATCTACCCCCGTCGAAACCATTTACATCCCCAATGATAATTTAAACGCCGTTAATGTATCACAATCGATTGCCCTTGTCAAATTTTTTTCGACCGCCCGCGCTCAAAACAATGAGCCCTTACCTGCGAAACTTAACCAGATTTATCTTGAACCACTTCTCGGAGATTTTTCTAACGGTGCCGTCTTTAATCATCTCGTCGAAAACCTCTTGCACTCTGTCGCGCAATTCGACGTCGTCTTTGCGGAAGCCGATTCCGATTTCGCAAGCGGGACCTATCGTTGACTCAATCACCATGAAATTTTGCGGCGCCCTGCCGATTTCGTAACGCCCCGCCAATTCGTCGCAGATGAGCACGTCGACGTTGCCTTCTTCCAAATCCGCGAACGCTATTTTGAAGTTCAGATAGGTTTTAAACTCCTTAAAACTGTTCTTGAGATTCGGATTGTCGTCGACATAATATCTGGACGAAGAGCCGGCTTGCGTGCCGACGATTTTGCCCGCAAGGTCGCCGGCGGTATGAATGTCTTGCGGATTGCCTTTCGGGACTATCAAAATCTGGCGGTTCTCCATGTAGGGTCTGCTGAAGATCATATACTCCTTGCGCTCCTCGGTGATGTCCGTGCCGTTCCAAAGAATATCGACGTTGCCGGAGGTGATCTCCTCGCGTTTGTTGTCCCAGTCGATCGGTTTAAATTCAAACTCAACGCCCATTCTTTTGCCGGCCTCTTTGGCAAGATCAACGTCGAAACCGACAATCTCGCCCTTCTCGTCGCGAAATCCCATCGGTGCATATTCGTCGTCGAGCCCGATTACAATTTTATTGCCGTGTTTCACGCCTTTATCGTTTGCGAAGTCGTCACCTTCTTCGCCGCAACCCGTCACCAACAAAATCAAAAACAACAGCGGCAATAAAATCTTCCTCATTATGTGCCAACCTCCAGCCACTCAGATATCTCCCGGCATAATTTTTGATAAGCCGCCATCAGATCGGCGTGTCCCGCTCGAATTTCGTCAAGGTTATTGTTCTTGGCGGCGAGCTCCAATTTCCTCGCCCGTTCGCCGAAAGCCTCCGCGCCTATCGACATCGAGGTTGATTTCAGCGCGTGCACCAGAATTTGATAAGTCTTCACGTCGCCCGCATCGAACGCCTCTTGAATTTTTTCCGCTCTTTCGGCGTCCGCGTACATCATCAACATCTGATTGAAGAAACTTTTGCTGTCCATGCAGTAATTCAAACCCGTCTCAAGGTTAATGTCGGGGCAAATCTCCGCAAATCTTTTTCGTTCGCTCGTGCCGAACTCATCTTCGTCGACGACTTCCTCCGTCTCTTCGGGGGCAATCGGTTTTTCTTGACCTTCAACCTCAAACGAAACTATTTCGGCGGGAAGGTATCGCTCCAAGATCGACTCAAGTTCTTTGACCTCAATCGGCTTGCTCAAATAGTCATGGAAACCCTCACGCAGATACATTTCGCGCATGCCTGCCATTGCACTCGCCGTCAACATCACGACTGCCGTTTTGTCGCTCAATATTTTTTCCCGTTGCATGATCTTTAAAGTCTCCACACCGCTCAGCCCCGGCATCATGTTATCCAAAAAGATCACGTGATAGAAATTTTTCTTCGCAAGCTCAATGCCGAGCTGTCCGCTCTCAACCAGGTCGGGAACTATTTTGTTTCGCTTGAGCAGTCCGGCTATAACCTTCAAATTCATGTCGTTATCGTCTACCGCAAGCACTTTCGCATTCGGAGCCGTCAAATACCGTTTTTTCGCATTGTCATCGGCTGATTTAAGTCGATGAATATCATAATCGCCCATCGGGGTTCTGTCAATTATCTTTTGGATCAGCTTGAATGAAAACTTCGAGCCGTGCCCGTATTCGCTGGCTACTTCCAAATTGCTTTTCATCATGCCCAGCAGTTTTTGGACGATCGTAATGCCGAGCCCCGTGCCCTCGATGTTGCGATTTCTTTCTTCGTCCAATCTGCGGAAGGACAGGAATAACTTATCCATATCCTCGGCGCGAATGCCGATCCCCGTGTCGCTGACGGCGATTTGAAGTTCGCAAGTATCGATGTCAATTTCGCGCGCCTCCATCTTGAGCGTGACCGAGCCCTCGGGCGTGTATTTTACCGCATTCGTCAACAGGTTCATGATCACTTGACGCAAACGCACATCATCGCCGTACAAACTCTTCGGCAAGCTCGGCGATATTTCCGTTTTGAAATCCAAGCCCTTCTTCTTCGCACGCTCGACCGTCATATTCACCAGGTCGTTTATCAAACTCCGCGTTTCGTAGCGCACCGGCACTATATCCATCTTGCCGTCTTCGATCTTTGAGAAGTCCAGAATGGAATTGATCAAAGTCAACAAAGTCCGTCCCGCGCTTCGGATATTCGTCGCATAATCCAAAATGTCGTCGGACTTACTCTCGCGCAGAATCATTTCGTTCATGCCGAGTATTGCGTTGATCGGTGTCCTGATCTCATGGCTCATTTGCGCCAAGAACTGAGATTTTGATTGACTGACGGCAACTGCCGTATCCGAAGCCGCCTTCATTTGCACATTCACCGTCTCCTGCCAACGCAACAGCCGATTTATCAACACACGGACGATAACCGTGCAAACTCCGAGCAATACGAGGAATATCACGCCCAACAGGATCATATTGCCGTAGATGTTCCACCAGCTGTTCGCCACCACAACCGTAAAGTCCGACACGGCATTTTTTTTCGTCGTGCACGCCACGAAATTGTTGGTGTAATCGCGGAAGATCCGAACGCCGGTACCTCCGTAACCCTCGGCGTATTCGGTGCCTCCGATATTCGTCGCCCGGCTGTTTGACAACTGATAATCTGCATTCGGGTGATTTATTATGATCCCGTTGCTGTCGACGAGAAATGCATAGCTGTTTTGAGTGTAACTCGTGCCCAAAACGTAAATCAGGCTGTCAATATAAAAGTCTATCGCGAAAATCCCGATGAACTCATTTTTATCGCTGAAGACGATCTGCGCCATCGTTATGCAGTAAAGTCCCGTCTGCACGTCGTAATATGGCGCGGAAATGCTGAATCCCGCCACCGAATGTTCGGTTGCTATGTACCAAGGACGAGTTTCGGGTTTAAACTCATCGGGAGGTTGCCAGCCGTTGTTCATTATGACACTGTGCTCTTTGTAAGGATTTGCAAGATAGCACACCGATATTTCGGGGTAGTGTTTCGCCAGATCGTCCAGAAATTTGACGGCGCTCGGATAATCGTCCATCAGTTCGGGGTGCTCTCTCAAAAGGTTGACGAACATGCTTAGGATCGCCCGCTGATTTGCTATCCAGTTGTAAAGTTGATTATCGTAGTTCTCTACTTCGCGATGCATCTCGGTATCGCCCCAGCTCTTGACCGTTGTAAAGCATATTCCGAACGCCAACGTCATCGCGACAATTAAAACCGATATGATGCCGACCCGCGCGTAGCGACTGACCTTTGCAAGCTCCGCATCCTGAAGTTTCCTTTCGACGGACATATCTATTTCGTCTTTTGATATTATCTTCGAGAACGAAAACAGATTTTCCAGCATGTCCGACAGCCTCAACGCCGACTCGCGTACTTGCGCGGCGCACTCGATCGGGTTTGCGTTGCTCTCTAACGTTTGTGTACTCGACAGGTCTAAAATATTTCGCAACGGAGCTTTCAGTTCTTGCGAAAGCCGCGATAAAAATTCGTCCTTTGCTTTTAACATCGTTTCCGATCGCAGAGCATTTCTCATCGCGCGCAAGTAGAAAAAAATTATCACCGACATCATCAGCAAGTTTAACAGCGCCGAGAATATCATTTGCCTGTAACTGTTTTTGTAGAGCTCCCAATTGTTCACGCTCACTATCATGTACCAACCGTTATTCGTGGCGGAACTGAAAATCGTATGCGTGTCGCCGTCAATTTGCGCCGTAAAACTTTCGTGATCGCCCGATTGAACGATGCGATTTAAAATCTCCTCGCAGTCGGGCAACTTCTCCGAGATGTTTTCGCCGACCAAACTCATATCGGAGCAGCCGATGATCATTCCGTTCGGCGTCACGATTAATGCCTCGTGATCTCTCGTCGCGCTCATCTCGTGTATCAGATTCTGTATTTCCAAGAGATTAAAGTCTGTTCCCACCACCGTTTTGTTGTCGGGCAACGCCTTCGACATCGTATAGCACATCACGCCCGTCAGCGCATCGATATACGGCTCGGTTATATGGACCCTGCCGGGATTTTTCAACGCGTCCTTGTACCAAATCCTTTCGGTTGCATGATATTCGGGCGGCGTATCAAAATCGGGGATTATCGACCAATTGTCGTTCGCCATGTAGACGTTGAAGCATACTCCGTCCGTCAATCGGTTCTGCTCGCGCTTACTCCTGTTAAAAAAATCCTCGACGTCCTTCAACGGCGCATTCGCTTTTAACAGTTCTTCCGTTTCCTTTGCCAATTGCATTGTCGTGCCTTCAGCTGTTCGGAGACTTCTTTGAAAGCTCGATCGGATCGTCTCCAATTTCGATCGTCCCGTTTCTTCCGCTTGGCTCGAGGTCATTTGAAATAACAGGTGCAGATTCATCGCCATCACCAGCAAAAATATCGCCGTGATCGCCGCTATTATCATGAAGTCCGACCGTCTGCCCTTTTTCAGTATTTGCCATTCCTTCAAATCCATTAGACTTCACTTCCAAGCTGTATATTTTCCAAGATGTATCTCTTTATTATACCTTATCGCGTTCCGTTCGGGCTCCGCACTTTTTACGAAGACGAACCGTTTTTACAAGGAAATTAAAAAGCCCTTCGACGAGTGTCGGAGAGCTCTTTTAAATCCTGTCGGTTATCACACGAAAAAATTTTGTGCCGCCGTCAAGATCGGAGACATCATTCCCACCAGCATCGATGACACGCTGAATCCGCGCGGAACGTTCTCGCGAGCGATCAACGGAACCGATGCGACCTTCTTGCCGTCGTAGGTCAACACCGCCTCGCCCAATACCTGATCCTTGCGCACCGACGCCTGCACCACCTTCGGCAGTTCATAGCTCAACCGCAATTTCGAGATGTCTTCGCCGTCGAGCAGAGGGAAGTTGAGATCGTCGCGCGGTCCGACGTGCACCATGGCGCTCCGCCCGTCCTCGACCAGCACCACCTTCTCAACCCGATCCCGATTGATGATCTGCTTGATCTTGACCCGATCGAATCCGTAGTCGAGCAGCTTGCGCGCGTCCTCAAAGCGAGTGTTGTGATCCGCCGAGTGCATGACGATCGCTATCAGTTCGGTGCCGTTGCGTTTAGCCGACGCCGCCAAGCAACCGCCCGCCGCTTGCGTCCAACCCGTCTTTATTCCCGTCGCGCCCTCGTACCAATAGCCTTGACCGTCCTTGTAAAATAATTCGTTGGTACTCTCCGCCAGATCCTTCTTGTCGACGTTGAGCCAATGAATGGTCTCAACTTTGGTGCCGACCACCTCTCGAAAACGACTGTCCTGCATGCAGTACATAGCGATGCGCGCCATGTCTCGAGCGGTCGAATAATGATTGGGATTGGGCAGCCCGTTGGGGTTGGCGAAATTGGAATCATAACAGCCGAGCTCGTAAGCCTTCTCGTTCATCATCGCGGCGAAGTCGGGGACATTGCCCGCCACCGCTTGAGCGATCGCAATCGCCGCTCCGTTGTCGCTGACGAGCATCATCGCATAGTTGAGATCGCGCATTGACATGGAATCGCCGGGCGTCCAAGCGAAGGTGCAATCCTCTGCGTAGGCGGCGGACTGATCGATCGTGATCGGCGTGTCGGGATCGAGCCACTCAAGGCAGATGATACTCGTGAGCATCTTGGTTATGCTTGCGGGCGGACGCTGAACGTCGGCGTTCTTCTCGTAGATCACTCGCCCCGTCGATGCTTCGACGAGTATCGCCGAATCGGCTGAGATGATCGGCTCGTCGACGGCGGCGCTCACCGTCCCGAACGTCGACACCATCACGATTAACATTGTCAAAAAAAATTTCCCCATCGAAGACGTTCACCTCTGACAAGTTGTTGAGGCGATTGTATCATCTCGACGGGGCATTGGCAATCTCAAATTAACTTTTGGCGTGTACTTTGACGGTGCCGAGCTTATTCTGAATGTCGCTGTCCTTGCGATCGCCATGGATTGTGATTTTCGACAGCGCGTCCTCGAGTTTGGACAGCTCGTCGGCGGAGAGGTCGATGTCGGCGGCGCCAAGGTTCTCCTTGAGCCGCTCGTCGCGACGCATGCCCGGGATCGGAACGACATTCGACCACTTATTGAGCATCCACGCGAGAGAAATTTGCGCGGGCGTGGCTCCCTTGTCGGCGGCGAATTGTTTCAACAGATCGAGCAGGGGCATGTTGGCGTCCATGTTCTCCTTGTTGAATCGAGTGATCGCCAGTCGAACGTCGTCGCCCTTGAATACCGATTTGCTGTCGTACTTGCCGCTGAGGAAGCCGCTCGCCATGGGGCTGAACGCGACGAATCCGATGTTGAGCTCGACGCAGGCGGGGATAACTTCCTTCTCGTATTTGCGTTCCATGATCGAGTACTCGGATTGAACGGCGGTCAACGGCGTGACCTCATGCGCTCGACGGACTTGATCGGCGTCGGCTTCGGAGATGCCCCAACCGCCGATGAGCCCTTCCTTGATCAGTTCGCCCATCCATTGAGCCACTTCGCCGACGTCGCGATGACGGGGCACCCGATGTTCGTAGTAGAGATCGACGTGATCGGTCTGCAATCGTTTGAGCGACGCTTCGATCGAGTTGCGCAATCCGCGACGAGAAGTCTTGCCCTCGGGAATCTCCTGCCCGGGCAAGAAGACTTCAGGCATGAACTTGGTGCAGAGAATGATCTTGTCGCGGAAGGGCTTGACCGCTTTGCCGACGAGCTCCTCATTGACGTAGGGACCATAACCCTCGGCGGTGTCGAAGAAGGTGCAACCGTAATCGTAATAAGCGGATCGGATCAGACGGATCGCCTCGTCCTCGGGCGGCAGGGCTCCGTAGCCGTGGCTGAATCCCATGCAGCCCATGCCGACCGCCGACACTTCGAAGTCTCTGAGCTTGCGAGTTCTCATTGATGAATCGCCTCCTTTGATGTCGAGTGTATCAATTGAAGCGGCTCGAAGTCAAACTGAAATTTTATTGCAGGAGGCTCAGCACGCCCGAGAGATTTTGATTGGCTTGAGCGAGCATCGATTGAGACGCCTGCGCCAGCACATTGTTCTTGGTGTACTCGGTCATTGCCTTCGCCATGTCAGCGTCACGGATCGTCGAGTCGGCTGCCTGAACGTTGTCGACCTCGGTGTTGAGATTGGCATCGGTGTACTCCAATCGAGCAAGGTTCGCCCCGACATACGTCGCCTGTTCGAGCGCATACGTGATCGCACTGTCGATCACCCTCAACGCCGCCTTCGAACTCTGCACCGGTGTCATGGGCGGCGCGCTCGTTCCCGTGAATGTGATCTCGTCGAGCGTCTTATCGGACGCCGCCTTGATCAGATCAACCGATTCGCCCTCCGCTCGATTGACGATCGCATGGTTGATCATCACCGCCTCGAGCATCGGTTGCAGGTCGGGATATTCTTTGAGATTGCCAATGAACACGTCGATGTTGAACGAGCGCTCCAAACTTGCATCGGAATCTTGTACGTTGAGCGCGTCGACCGAGCCCTCAAAGAATCTCCTCAACTGCGGATACTCGTTCAGCTCCGACGTTTGCGGCAAAGTCCTGTCGTTTACCTCCCGCTGCAGTTCGCTGTCGAGCTCGTTGATGATGTCGATGAGCGGCGAACGTTTGATCTGAGTGATATCGATCTCCATTGCCTCAAGCGCGGTTTTGAGTTGATCGGCGGTGTCGACGAGCTCACGATTTTGAGTGACGAAGTCCGTTGAACGAAGCAGTTGCTCAACGTCGTGGACGTTTGGAATGGGAACGTGCAACGCCGACGTCCTCATGCTCTTGATGAAAACGTTGATCGCCTCATTGGATTTGGTTCCGTGATGGATTGTAAGCGGATTGCCGGGATCATCTTGATATTCGCGGTAGGCGTAGATGGGCGGACCGATATTGATCTCGGTCGGCTCGGTCAATACGATGGTCTCTCCCTCGTCGTCGGGAAGATCATCGACCTCACCCGGGTACTCGACCGCCAGCACCGTGCCTTGAGTGATGAAATCCATCTCGGGCGAATTATCCTTGACGAAAACATATCCGTCGCCCGAAGGATTTTTGGCGATGCGTAAACCATGATTGCCGTCGACGACGAGGCTGACGAGATCATCAGGCGACGTCAAATTCGTATTCGTAACGGTTATATCGGATTGACTTCGATCGGTGGAATTTCTGTCGGACAGAGCACAAACCGAAACGCCGTCGAAGATCGCCTTTGCCAGATCGTTGCCGTCGGTGATGTCGATGTCCCTGATGCCGATGGTGTAATTGCCCTTATTTCTGTCGTCGGTGCTGCGGACGAACGTCGAATCGCTCACGCCGATCGTCGAATCGAAATTGAAACTGATGTATTGACCGCAACCGCCGCACAGGATCGAAAAGCCGTCGCCGTGGAGATCGCCGAGGCTGTTGATGGTCGACATGTCGAAGTTGAGGTTGACGCCGATCTGCCCCTGCGTCGAAGGCGCGGGCGAGTAGGTGACTTGGTTCAGAGAGATGTTTCCGCCTTCAGACTGATTGGCAAGATAGCGCATGAGCATGTAACCAGCCGCCGTCGAATTATCGGTGCTCGAGTTGAGCGCGGTGCTTATCGTGCTCGGATCGTCGATCAATGATTGGATTTCGGAGGCGAGAACATCATCGGCGCCGGTGGTGAGATGGGCGATGCCTTGTTTGACGGCGGACGGGATCGAGCCGTAATTTTTAACGTTGGCATCGATGACGGCTTTGGTGAGCTCGCGCGCGACGGTTCGATCGAGATATTCCGTGCCGACCTCGCCGTTCTCCTCATAAGGCGTGGTCAGATTATCGCATTGAGCCATGTTGATGTTGAGATTGAAACTGCCGTTGACGGTCGTGATGTAAGCGGTTCGAGTATCGGTCGAATCGGTGAACGTCACGTTGAGAGTGTTGATGTTGGTCGAGCCGAAGGTTGTATCGACGGAGCCCTCTTGAAAATCCATGCCGTAAGTGTCCGAAATGAGATCGAGGCTCTGTTGAATCCAATCGCCGTTCAGACCGCGGAGGATCGCTTCTTCATTGGCGGTCAAGGTTCCGCTCGCGCCCGTCGAAGGCCAATTGACCGTCAAGCCGTCGAAGGTCGAAGACGAGCCCGGCGTCGGATCGATCCACGACGCAAAATTACTCTCGGGCACGACATCTGCCGCGGTCTTCGTCGAGCCGCCCGTGTCCGATCCCGTGATCGCTCCCGTGTCGGCGTTGGTCAGATCGATCCCGCAGTAGGTTGACAGGAACGAGCTCGGGTTCGATTGCAGATCGCTGATGAATTGCGTCTTGAGATCGTCGAAACTGCTGAACTTGCCGTTCGAACAAATTTTGACGGCGTCATCGAGTTCTTTGCCGCCGCTGTTGCGAGTCGACGCGTCCAACGTCTTCATGAAACCTTGAATGACTTCCTGTTGCGACGCATTGTTGGCGGAAAAAATTTCGTTGCCGTAAGTTTTCGCCGCCTCATCATTGCCGAACTCATCGCTCCAACACCAACCGTTATACGAGCCGCTGAAACCGAAATCGCACTCGACGCCGTTGCCCGACATGACATTCGTCGTCTGTTTGGTGATGCTGTTGTCGATCTGTTGAAGATCGCCGTAGACGTCGGGAAATTTATTGTCCTGTCGGATCGTATAGCCGCCGCCCTTGTTGGGAATTTTGGTGACGCTCGGCGGATTGCCGGTGACCGTTATGCGCGTCTTCATTCCGATTTGAAGATATTGAATGTCGCCCATCGGTCGAACGTAAGCTCCATCGAGCAGACGCTTGCCGTTGTAGTTGGTCGACACCGCTATGTCCTCGATGTTCGCCCGCTTCTGATCCAATACCTTCTGCATCACTCGGCGATCGTCATCGGTATTGCTGTCGTTCGCCGCATCGATCGCCAACTCTCTGAGCTCGCGCAGTTCGTCGACGATATTTTGAATGCCGCCCTCGGCAGTCTTGAGCATCGCCGACCCGTTCTGCACGTTCTGAACGTCCTGCTCGAGCGATCTGATCTTCTCCCTCATCACCTCACTGATCGCAAACGACGCCGAATCGTCCTTGGCACCGTTGATCTTCTGACCGCTCGCCACGATTGCCAACGCCTTGCCCAACTTGTTGATGTTCTTGTTGAGCTCGCCCAACGACAATTGAGCACTCGCGTTGTGCATCACCGTCATCGCCATGAAGCATTCCTCCTCCGTGAGACCAAAAACCAAACCGTTGTTCATTCGATCGAGGCTCAAACATCATCGCCTTGATCATTTCGCGGTTGCAAATTTCGGCGTGCCTTGTTAAAATTCCTTCGATAAGCTATCGGGCGTAAAATTTTTTGTGACGGGAGGGTTATCATGGAAATTCTTGTTTGCATCAAACAGGTGCCGGGCTCGAATAAGGTCGAGGTCGATCCCGTGACGGGCGTGCTCAAGCGTACCGGCGCCGACGCCAAAATGAATCCCTACGATCTGTTTGCGTTGGAAGCGGGGCTCCGACTCCGTGAGCAGTACGGAGGTTCGGTCAGCGTCTTGACCATGGGACCGCCTCAAGCCAAAGCGATCCTCTATGAGGCGTTTGCGATGGGCGCCGACAAGGGCGGGCTCATCACCGACAGGAAGTTCGGAGGCGCGGACGTTCTCGCCACGAGCTACACGTTGTCTCAAGGCATTCGCAAGTTCGGCAAGTTCGATCTCATAATCTGCGGGCTCCAAACCACCGACGGCGACACCGCTCAAGTCGGTCCCGAAGTGTCTGAAGCGCTCGGCATTCCATGCGTGTGCAATGTCCGATCGATCGGCGGCGTTGAGAATGATCATATCGTCGTCGACATGGAGATGAGCGAGGACATCGAGAGGCTCAAGGTGCCGTTCCCATGTCTGATCACCGTGCAGAAGGACATTTGCGAGCCGCGCTTGCCGTCGTACAAGAAGCAGAAGGCGACCGCCGACAGAGCGATCAGCATCTATGCGCTCAACGACATGGAGGACAGGAACGCCAAGCATTACGGGCTCGACGGATCGCCGACGAAGGTTCAGCGCATCTTCCCGCCGACGTCCGACAAGGTGCAAGAGACGTGGACGGGCACCGCCGAGGAGTTATCCGATCGAATTTACGACGCGCTCAAGAGGATGAAATTCACTGCGTAACGGGAGGGCACCATGGGAAAATTAATCGTGCACAACGAACGAGTGCAAGACGCCGCGTCGCTCATAAAAATCTGCCCGTTCGGAGCGATGGATAACGTTGACGGCAGGATTGAGATCAATGCCGCCTGCCGATTGTGTAAGCTGTGCGTCAAACGAGGCGCGGGCGTTTTCGAATACGTTGAGGAGACGAGCGCGGCGATCGACAAAACGGATTGGCGCGGCATCGCTGTCTACGTCGATCACGTCGAAGGCAAGATTCACCCCGTCACTTATGAGCTCATCGGCAAGGCAAGGGAGCTCGCCGCCAAAACCGATCAGTCGGTGTATGCGATCTTCATCGGAGGCGACATCATTCAACGGGCGGATGAGGTTTTGCATTACGGCGTCGATAAAGTTTACGTCTGCGATCGATCGGAGCTCGGCGCGTTCAACATCGAGAACTACGCCGCGGCGTTCGAGGTCTTTATCAATAAGGTGAAGCCGTCGGCGATTTTGGTCGGGGCAACTCCCGTCGGTCGACAGCTGGCGCCGAGGGTGGCGGCTCGTTTCCGTACGGGCTTGACCGCCGATTGCACCGTGCTCGACATTCGAGACAACACCGATCTGGTTCAGATACGTCCCGCGTTCGGCGGCAACATCATGGCGGAAATCCTCACGCCCAATCATCGTCCGCAGATGGCGACCGTTCGATATAAGATCATGGACGCGCCTCAACGTCTCGACGAGCCTGCGGGCACCATCGAACAGCTTGAGATCGATCCCGCGAAGCTCAACAGTAAGGTCGAAGTGTTGAGCGTCACCAAGAAACCGAAAGAAC
Source organism: Selenomonadaceae bacterium (assembly GCA_017477125.1). Lineage (GTDB taxonomy): Bacteria > Bacillota > Negativicutes > Selenomonadales > Selenomonadaceae > Quinella. The sequence continues at coordinate 24,611 of JAFUXN010000127.1, read as the reverse complement.
GCGGCATCGAGAACGCCGAGGTGCTGGTGGTGGCGGGGCGCGGCGTCAAGAAAAAGGAGGATTTAAATCTGATCCGTCAGCTGGCGGACGTGCTCAACGGCGATTACGCATGCACTCGTCCGCTGGTCGAAGGCGGCTGGCTCGATCCCAAACGGCAGATCGGTCTGTCGGGGCGCACCGTCCGCCCGAAGCTGATCATAACCTGCGGCGTCTCGGGCTCCGTTCAATTCGTGGCGGGCATGCAGCACTCCGAACAGATTTTTGCGATCAACAACGACCCGAAGGCATCGATATTCAAGGTTGCGAACTATGCCGTGGTCGGCGATCTCTATGAGATCATTCCGCGGCTCATCGACAGGATTAAGCAGGGGAGGGGCATCGCATGAGCAATTACAAACCGATGGACGAGCAAGACTTGGCGGTTATCTCCACGTTCCTCGATCGGGAGCGAATCCTTTGGCGCGACGAGATCAAAGAGGAGTACAGCCATGATGAATTGCTCGTCAAGCGTTCCTACCCCGATCTGGTGGCGCGCGTCGTCTCCGCTCAAGAGGTCTCCAAGATCATGGCGTACGCCAACGAGAAGTTGATCCCCGTCACTCCGCGCGGAGCGGGCACGGGATTGGTCGGAGCGTCGGTTGCGATCGAGAAGGGCATCATGATCGACACGACGCTCATGGATCACATCTTGGAGCTCGACGAGGAGAACTTGACGCTGACGGTCGAGCCCGGCGTTTTGATCATGACGTTGCGCGCTTACGTCGAGGAGCGCGGCTTCTACTATCCTCCCGATCCCGGAGAGAAATCGGCGACGATCGGCGGCAACATCAGCACGAACGCCGGAGGCATGACCGCGGTGAAGTACGGCGTCACGCGCGATTTCGTTCGGGCGCTCGAGGTCGTCTTGGCGGACGGAACGATCCTTGAGCTCGGCGGCAAGGTTGTCAAAAATTCTTCGGGCTACGATCTCAAAAACATGATCATCGGCTCGGAAGGAACGCTCGCCTTCATCACCAAAGCCGTCCTTCGATTGGTGCCGCTGCCGCCGTGCAACATCAGTCTGCTGATCCCGTTCCCGACGTTGGCGCAAGCGATCCGAACCGTGCCGTTGATCATCAAGTCGAAGGCGATCCCGACCGCAATCGAGTTCATGGAGCGCGAAGTGATCTTGGACGCCGAAGAATATCTCGGCAAGAAGTTCCCCGACAATCAGGCGGACGCTTATCTCTTACTAAAATTCGACGGCAACTCCAAGGAGGAGATCGCCAAGTACTATGACGATGTCGCGCAAATCTGTTTGGATCAGGGCGCGATCGATCTGCTCATCGCCGACACGGAGGATCGCAGTGCTCCCGTTTGGAAGACGCGCGGCGCATTCCTCGAGGCGATCAAGGGCAACACGACCATGATGGACGAGGTTGATATCGTCGTCCCTCGCAATCGGGTGAATGATTTTGTGGAGTTTGTCCATGCCCTTCGAGAGGAGATCGGCATTCGGATCAAATCGTTCGGGCATGCGGGCGACGGCAATCTGCACGTCTATATCCTGCGCGACGAGTTGCCCGAGGACAAATGGCATGAGCTCATGAGCATGGCGATGGATCGAATGTACGATAAGGGCAGGGAGCTCAAGGGGCAGGTATCGGGCGAGCACGGCATCGGGCTGGTCAAGCAACCTTACTTGAAAGAATTTCTGCCGCCGGAATGTCTGTCGATCATGCGCGGCGTTAAAGCAGTCTTCGATCCCAACAACATACTAAACCCGGGCAAAGTTTGTTTCGCCGATTAGGAGGTAGCACAATGAAAACAACGATCCCCTATCACAAGACGCGCATGCCGATCGAAATCCCCGACAAGAATTTGGTCGGCACGCTCACAGCTCATCACGCCGAGGTCAACGGCACCGAGCAAGAGATCGTCGAGCGCGCGATGGACAATCCGATCGGATCGCCGTCGCTTGAGGAGCTCGTCAAGGGCAAGCGCCGCATGGTGATCATCTCGAGCGATCACACTCGTCCCGTCCCGAGCCGCGTGACCATGCCGATCCTCTTGCGCCGCATTCGAGAGGCGAACCCCGACATCGACATCACCATTCTGATCGCGACGGGCTTCCACCGTCCGACAACTCATGAAGAACTCGTCGAGCGCTACGGCGAGGAGATCGTCGAGCGTGAGCATATCGTAATACATCGCTCCCACGACGACGAGATGGCGGACTTGGGAACGTTGCCCTCGGGCGGCAAGCTCCTCATCAACAAGGTCGCCGTCGATACCGATCTGTTGATCGCCGAAGGTTTTATCGAGGCGCACTTCTTCGCGGGATTCTCCGGCGGTCGAAAGGCAATCCTCCCGGGCATCGCCTCCGCCACGACCGTCATGGCTAATCACTGTAGCGAGTTCATTGCAAGTCCCCGCGCCCGCACCGGCAATCTCGAGGACAATCCGATCCATCGCGATATGCTCTACGCCGCCGAGCAGGCTAAGCTGGCGTTCATCCTCAACGTGGTCATCGACGCCAAGAAGAAGGTCATCGCCGCCTTCGCAGGTGATTCGCAGAAGGCGCACATCGAGGGCTGTCAATTCGTCCTCAACATGTCGAAGGTGGAGAAGAATCCTACCGACATCGTCATCGTGACCAACGGCGGCTACCCTTTGGATCAGAACATTTATCAAGCGGTCAAGGGCATGACGGCGGCGGAAGCCAATTGCAAAGACGGCGGCGTTATCATCATGGTGTCGGGGTTGAGCGACGGGCATGGAGGAGAATCATTCTGCCGCATGGTGACAGAGGCGCAAACTCCTCAACAGCTCTTGGAAGAGTTCTCACGCATTCCGCGCAACGAGACCAAGCCCGATCAGTGGGAAGCTCAAATCCTCTGCCGCATCTTGAGCAAATTCAAAGTCATCATGGTTACCGACATGTGCGATCCGAAAATGATCACCGGCATGCACATGGATCACGCAAAAACTTTCGACGAGGCTCTTGCGCGCGCGTTTGAGCTCAAGGGCGATGATGCAACCGTCTCGCTCATTCCCGACGGCGTTTCGGTCATCGTCCGTTGATCGATCCGATCGATTGAAATTCAAAAGCGCGACCCCTGTTGTGGGAGCCGCGCTATTTTTTATTAATCGAGATCGATCAAGACGACCTCATGTCCCGACAGCGTCTTCGGAACGTCTATCAACCGCTGATTGCCCGACCCGCGGAACGCCAACGATAAATCCCGTTGCCTCTCAACAAAAGGTCCGTCGACCAACACATCTACATGCCGAAGGAACTCCCGCACCTCGTCGGCGCTGAAATATCTCTCCACGCCGCCAATCAGCTCCTCAAACGTGAAACCCGTGTAGCACCACACCGTCAAGCCCATGCCTTGCACCGCGCGCGCCAGCTCCGTCAAACTTCTCAACTGGCAGAGCGGTTCGCCGCCCGTCAACGTCACTCCGCTCAACAACGCATTGCCCTTGATCCGATCGAGCAACTCATCGATCTCAATCAATCGCCCGCCGTCAAAGTCGAACGTCTGCGGATTATGACAGCCCTCGCAATGATGAGGACACCCTTGCACGAATATCGCATACCGAATGCCCTCGCCGTCCACGTACGATTCTTCTTCCAACCCCGCTATCCGAACCTTCAACGTCATCGCCTCGATCAATTACTTTATGGTTGCAAATTCTAGCATGCCTTGTTAAAATTTCTATGAAACACGATCGAGTGCCATCATTTCAGACGGGAGGTTTGGCAATGCTCCGATTGGTTGCGTTGTTCATCGCAATATTTTTTTTGCCTTCAATCGCGTCGGCAGCGTGGCAACCCGAACTGCGCATCGGCTTGTCCTCAACCGCGTCGACCTTCTCAATCCAATGCTCACTGCCCGCCGTGCTGTCGGACGCCTCAAACGATCAGCCCATCGGCATGCTCGGCAAAGATAAACCCATCGCCATCACCATCAACGAAAATAAAATCTCCGTCAACGGCATCATGCTCAACACTGCCGCCATCGATATCCGTCCGCGCGTCGACTCTCAACTTGGCGAGATGATCACCGCCGTCGGAGATCAAAAATTGTCGGGCGGCGTGCGTCTCGTGCTGTCGGAAGGTCATTTCGTCCTGATCAACTTGACCACCGTCGAGCAATATCTTCGCGGCGTCGTCCCGTCGGAAATGCCCGCGGGCTGGCACGTCGAGGCGCTCAAAGCTCAAACGATCGCCGCGCGTACCTTCGCCATGCAAAATCGAAAGCGCCATGAGGCGGCGGGTTTCGACGTCTGCACCACCGTTCATTGCCAAGTGTTCAAGGGAGCCGAGGGCGCTCACGAGAATGCCGATAAGGCGATCGCAGACACGGCGGGCGAAGTCATGGTGTTCAAGGGCGCGCTCATCAACGCGATGTTCCATACCGATTCGGGCGGCATGACCGAGAGCACCGCCAACGTTTGGGGCGGCGACCTTCCCTATCTGCAATCGGTTGAGGATTACGAGATGAAAACTCAACCTTGGGAGGTCAAGATGACGAGCGACGAGTTTGCATCGAAACTCAACGCGGCGAGCAAAGGCGTCGGCAGCGTGAAGTCGATCAAATTGTCGGCGCTCGAGATCGGCAAGGGCGCGGGCGATCGAACGCCGTCGGGACGAGTGCGCGAGATTACGATCGTCGGCTCCGATCGCGAGATCAAATTGTCGGGCGAGGATATGAGGAGCATCTTGGGCTTGCCGAGTACTCTGTTCGAAGTCGCGATCAATGGCGGGGCGATCGAGATCAGCGGCTACGGTCGCGGGCATGGCGTCGGCATGTCGCAGTACGGCGCGAAAGGTTTCGCCGAGCGCGGCAAGTCCTACAAAGAAATTCTCAACCACTATTACAAGGGCATCGAGCTCAAAAAAATTTATTGAGGAAGGTTGATAACCATACTGCTAAGCGATTTTGATTATGAACTGCCCGAAGAACTGATCGCGCAACGCCCCGTCGAGCCGCGCAACTCCTCCCGATTGATGGTGCTCGATCCGATCCGTCAAAGCATCAGCCACCACAAATTTTTCGAGCTTCAAAAATTTCTCGAGCCGGGCGACGCATTGATCTTCAACGATACTCGAGTGATCCCCGCGCGATTGATCGGTCAACGTCCCTCGGGCGGACGCGTTGAACTGTTCTTACTCCGTCAACTCGACGCAACTCATTGGCAGACGCTCGTCAAGCCCGGGCGCAAGATTGTCGAAGGCTCCCGATTGAGCTTCGGCGATGAACTGTCGTGCACCGTTATTGAGCGTACCGACTTCGGCGGGCGCGTTGTCGAGTTTCATTTCGACGGCGTATTCGAAGAAATTCTCGACCGTCTCGGTCAAACGCCTCTGCCGCCCTACATTCATGAGACGCTCGACGACGCCGAACGTTATCAAACCGTTTACAATCGAGTGCGCGGATCGGCAGCCGCGCCCACCGCAGGGCTTCATTTCACTCGCGCTCAACTTGACGAGCTCGCCGACGCCGGCATCAACCTCGGCTTCGTCACGTTGCATGTCGGGTTGGGAACCTTCCGCCCCGTCCGCGTCGACACCATTGAGGATCACAAAATGCATGAGGAGTTCTATTCGATCCCTCAATCGACCGTCGAGCTGATCAATCAAACAAAAAAATCCAACCGTCGAGTGATCGCCGTCGGCACCACATCAATCCGGACGCTCGAAAGTTTTGCTCGCGACGGGCGAACGGAGGGCTCAACCGACATCTTCATCTACCCCGGATTCAAATTCAAATTGGTCGACGCGTTGATCACCAACTTCCATCTGCCCAAGTCGACGCTGTTGATGTTGATAAGCGCGTTCGCAGGTCGAGAGTTCATCTTGCAAGCGTACCGAGAGGCAATCCGTGAGCGTTACCGATTCTTCTCGTTCGGCGACGCCATGTTCATCGAGGCGAGAATATGATCAGATACGAATTGATTCACATCGATCCATGCGGCGGGCGCGTTGTCGAGTTTCATTTCGATGGCGTGTTCGAAGAAATTCTCGACCGCCTCGGTCAAACACCTCTGCCTCCCTACATTCATGAGACGCTCGCCGACGCCGGCATCAACCTCGGCTTCGTCACGTTGCATGTCGGGTTGGGAACCTTCCGCCCCGTCCGCGTCGACACCGTTGAGGATCACAAGATGCATGAGGAGTTCTATTCGATCCCTCAATCGACCGTCGAGCTGATCAATCAAACAAAAAAATCCAACCGTCGAGTGATCGCCGTCGGCACCACATCAATCCGGACGCTCGAAAGTTTTGCTCGCGACGGACGAACGGAGGGCTCGACCGATATCTTCATCTACCCTGGATTTAAATTTCAGATCGTCGACGCGTTGATCACCAACTTCCATCTGCCCAAGTCGACGCTGTTGTTGTTGATAAGTGCGTTCGCAGGTCGGGAGTTTATACTGCAAGCGTACCAAGAGGCAATCCGTGAGCGTTACCGATTTTTTTCGTTCGGCGACGCCATGCTTATAGAGGCGAGAATATGATCAGATACGAATTGATTCACACCGATCCGAGCGGCGCGCGCGCGGGCATCCTTCACACTCCGCACGGTTCGTTCGACACGCCGCTGTTCATGCCCGTCGGCACACAAGCCACCGTCAAAACTCTGTCGCCCGAAGAACTGATCAACATCGGCGCGGGCATCATTCTGTCGAACACTTATCATCTGTTCCTTCGACCGGGCGCCGAGCTCGTCGAGGAGGCGGGCGGACTGCATGAGTTCATGCATTGGTCGAGAGGAATTTTGACGGACAGCGGCGGCTTTCAAGTGTTCAGTCTCGGCGACCTTCGAAAGATCACCGAGGAGGGCGTGACGTTCCGTTCGCACATCGACGGCTCGACCAAATTTTTATCGCCCGAGATTTCGATCCAAGTGCAGATGAAGTTGGGCGCCGACATCGCGATGGCGTTCGACGAGTGCATTCCCTACCCCGCCGATTACGATTATGCAAAGCAGTCGACCGCCCGCACGCATCGTTGGGCTGAACGATCTCTCAACGCCGAAACTCGATCGGATCAGGGCGTGTTCGGGATCGCGCAGGGCGGCATGTACGCCGAGCTTCGTCGAGACTCCGCGCGGACGATCGCCTCAATGAATTTCGCGGGCTATGCGATCGGCGGGCTGTCGGTCGGAGAGACGCGCGATCTCATGTACGAGATGTTGAGCGCGTCGACGGCGGAACTGCCGATCGATAAGGCGCGCTACCTCATGGGTGTGGGCACTCCCGATCATCTGATTGAGGGCGTGGCTCGCGGCGTCGACATGTTTGATTGCGTGTTCCCTACCCGCGTCGCGCGCAACGGCATGGCGATGGTCGAGCCGAGCGTTGAGCCGCGCGGTCGACTGGTCATGAAAAATGCGGCGTTCACTCATGATCATCAACCGCTCGATCCGTCGTGCGGCTGCTACGCATGTCGGAACGGCTTCACTCGAGCGTACATCAGGCACTTGATCCGCGCCGACGAGATTTTCGGTTTGCGACTGCTGACGTTGCATAACCTTTGGTACCTGCAGGAGTTCACGCGTCGAATGCGGGAGGCGATCCTCAACGATCGGTTCTCGACGTTCCGCGCGGAGTTTTTCAATCACTATCAACATTGAGAGGAATGATTTAAATGGACGCAGAATCGACAGCGGCGTTCGCGGCATGGGGACCGATCATCGTAATGCTGATCATCTTCTACTTCATGCTGTACCGCCCGCAGAAGAACGCTCAACGCCAACGCGAGGAGATGCTCAACAGCCTCAAGGTCGGCAACGACGTGATCACGATCGGAGGCATCTACGGGAAGATCGCGGCGATCGACGAGACAACTCTCATGCTCAAGATCGCCGACAACGTTGAGATCAAAGTGGCGCGCGGCTCGGTCAACTCGGTCGTGGTCGACGAGAATTAAATTTTTTCGAGAGGAGGGCTCAACATGCCTGAACCAATCATGCAATTCAAGAAGACGATGCGCAGTCGAATGGTGAAGAAGCGGCGCGAGATGGATCCGTTCGAACGCGAGCGCGTCAGTGAGGCGATCGTTCAACGACTGCTCGATTCGAAAACCTATCAGCGCGCCAACACGATCATGGCTTACGTGTCGATGCCCGACGAGGTTCAGCTCCAAACGTTTTTCGATCAAGCGTTCAAGGACGGCAAGCGGCTGGCGATCCCGTTGATCACCGAAAACAATGTGATGCGCCCGGTGCTGTACTCGTCGCCGGACGTGTTGACCGAAGGGCAGTTTGGGATCAAGACGGTCAAGGAGGAGGATCGCATCTTCCTTCAGCCCGATGCGTTTGACTTCATCATCGTGCCGGGCGCGGCGTTCGATTACAACGGCAGGCGTCTGGGGATGGGCGCCGGCTACTACGATCAATTTCTGGCGCGCGTCGGCAACACGCCCAAGATCGCGCTCGCGTTCAATTTCCAATTGGAATATCAAGTGCCGTTCGAGCCGCACGATGTCAATGTCGATGTGATCATCACCGAAGCGAAGATCGATGCCATCTACGATTGGGGAATGCAGATATGGACAAAGCAAGGCACACCGCCGTGGCTGTGATCCACGAGGTCATGAGCCGCGGCGCGTACGCCAACATCGCCCTGACGAAGGCGTTGCGGACGGTCGAGCTCAGAGACATCGATCGTCGGTTCTGCACGGAGCTCGTCAACGGAACGATCAAGTGCGGGGCGTCGCTCGATTGGATCATTGCGAAATTCATCAACCGTCCGTTGCGCAAGGTCGACCCCAAAATTTTGGCGATCCTCCGCGTGGGCGTCTACCAATTATTTTTTCTCGATCGAGTGCCCGAATCGGCGGCGATCAATGAGTCGGTTGAGATCGCCAAGGTCGTAAGCGTCGGCAGCTCGAAATTCGTCAACGGAGTGTTGCGCTCAATGACGCGCGATCGTCAAAAAGCGACGTTCCCGACCGACGACTCGCCCGCGTCGCTGGCGTTGAGAACTTTTCATCCGAAGTGGCTGGTCGAGCGTTGGATCGATCAATTCGGGCTCGAGCAGACGAAAATTTTATTGGACGTTGACAATCGACCCGCGCCGATCACCCTTCGCGTCAATCGGCTCAAGACCAATCGCGATGAACTGATCGAGCAGTTGAGAGCGCTCGGCGTTGAAGCTCAACCGTCGGCGATCGTTGATGATGGGATCGTCTGTCAAAAGCTCGGCGCGCTCGACGATCTCAAACCGTTGACCGAAGGATTGTGCATCGTGCAGGACGAAAGTTCAATGCTCGTCGCTCACGCCCTCGACCCAAAGCCCGATGAATTTGTGATCGATTGTTGCGCGGCGCCGGGCGGCAAGTCGACGCACATCGCTGAACTGATGAACAATCGCGGGCTGGTGATTGCCGTCGACGTCCACGAGCACAAACTCAAACTGATCAACGACAACGCCCGACGGTTGGGGATCAAAATCGTCAAGCCCATGGTTCTCGACGCTCGAGAGCTCGGCGACGAATTTAAGCAACGCGCCGATCGAGTGCTGATCGATGCGCCGTGCTCGGGGCTGGGCGTGCTTCGACGCAAAGCCGATCTCCGTTGGCGGAAGACGCCCGATGAACTTGCTCAACTGCCCCAACTTCAATCGGAAATACTGTCGAGCGCGGCGGAGGCGGTGAAGGTCGGAGGCGTGATCGTCTACAGCACCTGCACGCTCGAGCGCGACGAGAATGAAGGCGTCATCGAAAATTTTATGGCGGCTCACGATAATTTTGAGCTTGTCGAGACCCGAATGCTGTTGCCCCACGTCGACGGCACCGACGGGTTTTTCTTCGCCAAGCTCCGACGCGCGTCATGAAAAATTTATTCGGCTTGACGCTCGCTCAACTGCAAGACGAACTGGTGTCGATCGGGCAAAAAAAATTCCGCGCGGCTCAAATGGCGGCGTGGATTTATCAACGTGGGGCGCGCTCGTTCGACGCCATGACCGATCTTTCGAAGGAACTTCGTCGGCAGCTGTCCGAACGATATGAGATCAGAGCGGCGCAATTGATCACGCGGCTCGATTCGCCTTCGACCGCAAAATTTCTGCTCGATCTCAACGGGTCGACGGTCGAATGCGTTCTGATGCGACACGACTACGGCAATTCGATCTGTATTTCGTCGCAAGCGGGTTGCGCGATGGGCTGTGCGTTCTGTGCGTCGACTCTCAACGGGCTCGAACGAAATTTGACCGCCGCCGAGATGATCGCGCAAGTGATCTTCATCAACGACGAGCTCCGCGCGGAGTCGGCAAAAGTCGATTCGATCGTGGTGATGGGCATGGGCGAGCCGCTCATGAACTTCGACAACTTGATCGCCTTCCTTCGACTGATCCATGAGCCTTACACGTTGGGCATGAGCTATCGACGGCTGACGGTCTCGACATGCGGCATCGTCCCGAAAATTTACGAGCTGGCTCAACTGAAATTGCCGATCACGTTGTCGATCTCGTTGCACGCTCCGACCGACGAGCTGCGTTCGACGCTGATGCCGATCAATCGGACGTTCGGGCTCGACGCTCTGATCAAGGCAGGACGAGATTACGGCGAGCGGACGGGGCGGCGGGTGACTTACGAATATATTTTGATCGACGGCGTCAACGACTCGACGGAGCACGCTCGACAGCTGGCGACATTACTAAAAGATCAGTTGGCGAACGTCAATGTGATCCCGATCAATCCCGTGGTCGAGCGCGATTTCAAACGTCCGCCGTCTCGAACGATCAACGCTTTCATGGAAGTGCTCGAGGCGCGCGGGATCGGCGCGACGCTTCGAAAGGAGTTCGGCGCGGAGATCAATGCGGCATGCGGGCAGTTAAGGAGGAGTTTTGTATGAGAAAAATTTTATCGGCGCTCGTGATCGTCTTGTTGTTGATCCCGCTCAACGCCTTCGCCGCCGACAAGAGCGAGGTCACGACGGTGATCCTCGTTCGCCATGGCGAAACCGATTACAACAGACAGAGACGTTTTCAGGGGCTGAAGGACATGCCGCTCAACGAGACGGGAATCAATCAAGCGCGGCTGCTTGCCGAACGCCTCAAGGACGTTCAGATCGATGTGTTCATCTCGAGCCCGATGAGGCGCGCGGTCGCCACGACCAAAGCCGTCGCCGAGCTCCACAACATGCCGATCGCTTACACCGATGAGCGTCTCGTCGAACTCAATTACGGAGATTGGGCGGGCGAGTATAAAGCCGACATCGCCGAGCAATATCCCAAGCTGCACTACGTTTGGAAGAACAAGCCGCACAAGATGAAATTCCCCAACGGCGAAACGCTCAAACAAGTGCAGGCTCGTTATCGGGCGGCGCTCGACGAGGCGGTTGCGAAATACCCCGGCAAGACGATTTTTATCGGCGCGCACTCGAAAGGCAACATGGCATTGCTGTGTGAGCTGTTCGATGTCGGGCTCGATCATTTCTATTTCTTTCCTCAGGATAACACCTGCATCAACGTGTTGCAGTACGAGGGCGGCAAGTGGCACGTCGTGTTGCTCAACTCCGTCGATCATCTCGGTTACGTTTACGAGGGCGAGCACAAGCGCGCGGCGTGATCATTTGATGAACCGCTTGCGCAGTGCGAAGGTGATGAAGTAGATTGCGGCGGCGATGACGACGATGGTGGCGCCCGCCGCGGTGTCGAACTCGTAGGCGATCATCAGCCCGCTCACGCCCGAGATCAACGCGATCATCACCGACGCCAGATTGTAATGCTTGACGTCGTTGGTGACGTTGCGAGAGGCGGCGGCGGGCAACACGAGCAATGAGTTGATGATCAAGATGCCGACCCATTGGATCGAGATCGAAACGACGACGGCGAGCATCGCGGCGAAGATCGCTTCGACCTTCAACGCGGCGATCCCTCTGCTCCGCGCGAACGACGCATTGATCGACATGACGAGCAGTTGATTGAAGAGCAGAGCCCACATGACGAGCACGGCGACGAACACGATCGACAGCGCGATGAGATCGTCGACGGTGATGCTGAGCAGATCGCCGATGAGGTAAGACGAAAATTTATTGAACGAGCCGCCGCTCGACATGATCATGAGACCGACGGCGATCGCGGTCGACGAGAAGACGCCAATGACGGTGTCGGCGCCGACGCGCGATCGATTTTTTATGTAAGTGATCAGCAGTGCGAAGGCGATCGAGAAGATGACCAGCGAGATCAGCGGCGAGCTCGAGCCGAGCAGCACACCAATGGCGATGCCGGTGAAGGCGCCGTGCCCGAGCGAGTCGGAGAAGAACGCCATGCGATTGGAGACGACCATGGTCGAGAGCAGACCGAACAGCGGCGTGACGAGCAGGATCGCGATGAACGCGTTGACCATGAATTGATAATCGAACAAGCGTCTGCCTCCTCATATGATCGAGCCGAAAATTTTTTTCATGCTCGCGTCGGCGAACACCTCATCGGGACTGCCTACGGCGAGTATTTTTTTGTTTAACAGCACGACTTGATCGGCGTACTTTGATACGAGGTCGAGGTCGTGAGAGATTAAGATGATCGCCATGTCTTCATTCGCCCGCAGCTCCAACACGATCTGATAAAACAATTCGAGCCCGTTTTGATCGACGCCGCTGACGGGTTCATCGAGCAGCAGCAGATCGGGCAGCGGCTCGAGCGCCAACGCCAACAGCACTCGTTGCAACTCGCCGCCGCTCAATGCTCCCAACCGTCGATCGATGAGGTGATCGGCTTTGACTCTCGACAAATTTTCGAGCACTTGACGGCGGAGGTGATGCGACGAGAACAGCCAGACGGGACGTCTTGACAAGCATGCCATGAACAAATCCATGACCGAGGCGGGCGCGCTGACGTCGAAGCTCAAATATTGAGGGACGTAGCCGATGATCGGGTGCCCGGTGTGTTTGCCCTTTGCATCGACGTAATGAAGTGAACCGGTGTGCTCGACCTCGCCGAGGATCGCTTTGAGCAGAGTAGATTTGCCGGCGCCGTTTGGTCCGATGAGCGCGGTGAGCTGACCGCAATGGACGTGGAGGTTGACATCGTCGAAGATGATCAGATCGCCCGCTCGAACGCCGAAGTGCTCAATGCGAGTGCAGCAGACTTTAGCGCAATCGGGGCTCGAGGCGCCGTGATGTAAAATCGATTTGAAAATGTTGATCACTCCCCGGCGAGATTATATCATGCCGACGTTGAAATTGGAAATTGACAGAGAGGCGACGTTGATGAGATCGTTTCTGATCGGATTGCAATTCTTGACGCGGATCACGCTCGAGCGTCAAACGGTGTGGACCGAAGAAGATTTTGGTCGGAGCGTGCGTTGGTTTCCGCCGGTGGGCGCGGTACTCGGCTCGATTTACGCGTTGATGATGTTTGCGATGATTGATCTGACGGCGGGGCGGTTCCCGACATTGGAGGCGGCGCTTGCGTTGTTGATGTCGACGGCGTTGACGGGCGCGATCCATTGCGACGGATTCATGGACACGTTCGACGGGCTGTTCAGCGGACGGGATCGAGCTCGAATGTTGGAGATCATGAAGGACAGTCGAGTTGGGGCGTTCGGCGTGGTGAGCTTCGTGATGCTGTCGATGATGGAATTTGCGACGCTAATCGAGTTGGCGCGGCTGTCGACGGAAGAATTTCTGTCGGCGCTCTACGCGATGCCGCTCGTCGGGCGGCTGATGATGGTGCTGGCGATAGGATTATTCCCTTACGCGCGGGCGTCGGGGATGGGCAAAGCGTTTGCGGATCGGACGGACGGGCGGACGATGATCTTCTCGACGGTCGAGGCGATGTTGTTGATGGCGCCTGTGATGATCGTGTCGGCGGAAATATTTTTGACGGCGATGATGGCGGCGTTGGCGGCGTTGGCGTTGACGGTGTATTTCGGTTGGCACGCAACGAAAAAGCTCGGAGGGTTAACGGGCGACGTGTACGGTGCGGTCGCTCTGCTCTCCGAGCTCGTGGTTTTGATCGTATTTCTGATCGTGCGCGGTTGATTATTGATCGAAGCGCTCAACGAACGCGCGCGGGTCATCGAAGTACTTGTAGTTATCATGAATTTTATCGAGCGACCAATCCCACCATCGAATGCGTTGAAGTCCCTCGATCACTTTCGGATCGTCGAAGCGATACTTAATGAAGCGTGCAGGGTTGCCGCCGACGATCGTATAAGGCTCGACCGATTTGACGACGACGCTGTCGGAGGCAATGACCGCTCCGTCTCCAATCACGAGCGGGCGATCGGGATCATTCGACTTGAAGAAGCAGCCGCGTCCCACCCATACGTCATTGCCGAACATGATTCGACATGGTTTTTGTTGACCTTGCAATGGTTTCGGTCTGATCCCATGCCAACTCAAATGAGCGGGATCGAATGACAAGACACTGTGATAATCATGTCCGTCGTAGTATTTAGTTGCCATTGCCAGCTGCATTTCAAACACCAATTTCCATGACAACTGACTGTACTTGCCGATATTGATCATGCCGAAGCCGTCGATCTCAGCGCCGGCGATCGCACTTTTTGTTCCCATGGTAATGGCATAGCCGGACCCAATGTAAATCCGGGGGTAAATGGAAAAATCGACCATAGCCACTCTGCCGGGTTTTAATCTCGCGACGACTTTGCCGGTCTCGATGAAATTTTTAAAGTCGAAACCGGGAATCCCAAAAATGACTCCGTCGATGATGATCTGCCGCGGTATACCCATGCCCTCCAACTGTTTCATTCGATCATAGAAATTATTTTTGGTCGAGAGGATCACTCGCTCGAATGTCGGATTGCCCTCAAGTTTGGTTCCGTTAAGGTCTTTAAATAGCGTCAACCCCCCCCCCGTATAAACGCCGAACCCGACGATCGACATCAAGCCCTGTTGAGCATAATGAAAATAGTGGGGCGCGAGTTGAGGAAAGAGATCGTCCGTGCCCCAGATTAATACTCTGATCATTTACGCCATCGCTCCTGTCTCAACCGTCGGCGAAGAGACGCGTTTGCTCCGCCATGTCGTCGGCGCGCACCAGCCCTTCCCCAACCAACACTCCGTCGATCCCAACCGCGCGGAGTTTTTTTATGTCATCGATCGACCGAACGCCGCTCTCACTGATCAACACTCGAGAGCGATCCGCCGTCGGGACCAGCGGCAGCAGCTCGAGCGTTTGATCGATCGTCGTCTCGAATGTTTTGAGGTTCCGATTGTTGATCCCGATGAACGCCGCTCGCGTCGATAACGCCGTCGACATGTCCGCCGCATCATGCACCTCAACCAACGCGTCCATTCCCAGCGTCCACGTCACATACAAAAATTTTTCAAGCTCCTCCGCCGTCAAGATGCGAACGATCAACAACACCGCGTCCGCCCCCAACCGTCGAGCCTCATACAATTGATATTCGTCGATGATGAAGTCCTTCCTCAACAGCGGCAAATTCACCGCCTGCCGTACCCTACTAAAATCTTCGTTCGAGCCGAGGAAGTGCGGATCGGTATGAACCGACAACATTGCCGCGCCGTTCGCTTCGTAAATCTTCGCCATCTCCACTACCGAGTGCGTTGAGTTCAGACGTCCCTTCGCCGGCGATTGCAGTTTGCATTCCGCTATCAACGACCACCCGCCCTTGACGATCGCTCGCGACATTCCGAAGTGCCCAACCTCAAGCTCCGATCTGATCCGATCGAGCGGCAGTTGAGCTTTCGCCTCGTCGACTATCGAACGCTTCTGCTCGACGATCTCCGCCAATATGTTCCTCATCTGTTCACCTCAATCAACAAATTCGTAGCCCGCATCGACCAACGCCGACATCGCCCGCTCGAAATTGATCGCCTTGACCAATACGTAGTCCGTATCGAACGTTGAGACAACGAAGATTCCTATCGACGCGTCCGCCAGCACCTTCGAGATGCGCGCCAGCACTCCTATCAATGAGAAATCCAATTGCCCCTCGATGCGAAAGCCCAACCAGCCGTCATCGCGTTCGACCGTCGAGCTCGGGACATGCGCCGTCTCGCATACAACCGACAGCTCCCGATCCGTCCGACCTATGAACAGAAATTGCCCGTCGGCGATCGCGTCCTCCATCGTCGATACCTTGCACACCGTCATCGGGCTCGATAATTTCTTCAACCGCATTCAATCACCTCCGTCTATCGAACGCACCGCGCTCATGAATTTCTCGATCAGCTCAACCGACTTGACGCCGTCGATCTCCAAACTGCCGCTCACATCGACACCGAACGGTCTGAACATGTCAATCGCCGTCCCCACATTCTCAATCGAAATGCCGCCCGCGATCATCAACGGCTTGCTCAATCCTGCGGTGAGACGAGCCGCCGCCGTCCAATTGAACAGCTGACCCGTCCCGCCCGCCATGCCTTTGATGTAACTGTCGAGCAAGATGATATCGCAAGGGAACTCGTCCGCCGAGCGAACATCAAAGTTATCGCCGAACCTCCACGCCTTGATGATCGGTCGTTCGATCGCCCGCGCGTAATCGCTCGTCTCCCGACCATGCAGTTGAACATAATCGAGCCCCACACGATCGGCGATCACATTGACCGCATCGCTCGCCTCGTCGACGAACACCCCAACCTTCTTGACGCCGTGCACCCGACGGCATATCTCGGCGGCGACGTTCGGCTCAACGTATCGACGACTGCGATCGAAGAAGATGAACCCGATGAAGGCGGCACCATGCTCAACCGCCGCCTCCGCCGCCTCAATCGTTTTGATCCCGCAAATCTTTACCTTGGTCATGTGCTCCTCTCCTCAAACGCCGTCGTCGACCAGACCCGACAGAAATTCGATCGGCTCGGATAATTCCTTGGTGATGAAATCCAACGTCATCTGATGGAACAGCGACGCATGGTCGAGCCGATTTGCAAACCGCTCTATGAACTCCAACAGATCATCGAGCGAAAACTTCTCGCCCATCACCGTCGCCATCGAGATCAATCCGAACTCAAAGAACTTCCACAACGTCAGGAACAGCAGATAATTGTTGAGCAGAGTCATGGGCGCGTGGCAGGGGTAGATGCCCGCGAAGAAACTGTGCACCAGATAATTCTCGACCACATGCCCGAACCGCGTCAGCACATGCTCCCGATATGCCTCGATGTTCCGATCGTAGACCGTCGCCATCTGTTGCCACGTGGTGATCGTCTCGTCGGTCTGAAACGCTTGAATCGGATAATTGACGAAAACCCTCTGCGTCGGCGAGTAGTACACGATCGCTTTGGCGTTGAGCGTCTCGAGCAATCCGAACATCGTAGTCATGTAGTGCGGCAGGACGAACGGGATCGATTTGACCCGCGCTGTCAGCGATTGAAAGTAGTCGGCAGAGTGGTAGACGCGCGAGACCAATTCAAGCTGTTGCTCCCTGCCGTTGTGGATCAGGCTGTCGAGCTCCGACATGACGATCGCCAGCGCCTTCAACCGTTGATTGAGCGTCAATCGATGATCCTGCAGGACGTCGAAACTGATCGATTGCAGTTGATATAAAAACTTCCGCGCGGGCATCTCTTGATTGCTCCGATAGAAGAAGCATGCGGCGCGCGTCGTGTTGAGCTTGGTGCGGACGAGTTTCATGGGCTCGGGATTTAGTAAAGCGAGTTCGGCGGCGACGGGGCACGTCATTGACAACGATCGTTCGACAAAATCATCGATCACGAACGTGCGACGCGGGAACTCGGCGCATGTATTCGACAGGTAGCCGGCACCGTAAGTTTTTTGGATCGAGCAGAGCAGATCGTCGCCGAGCATGGGGCACGACGTTTGATTGAGGTTCATGCGATAGGTATTGGTCGGCTCGTTCCAATAGAGGTTGTCGAGAATCTTGGTGCGCATCTCTCGGTCGGAAATACTTTTATAAACTTCATGGGTGCGCCGATCGATATCAACCTGCCAGCCGCGACAGCATTTTGCATTGCACTTTCGTCCGTCGCAACGAAAATCTTTGACGTACTCGGGTTCGACACACACGAAATTCTTCTTGAAATCCAATCAGATCGCCTCGATCCGATAATCATCAATCAGTCGACGATATTGCTGCTCGAGGTTGGCGACATAATTACCGGGGTTAATGGTTTGGGCGCGACGGATCATCGCACGCAAATTCTTATGCAGAGTGTTAAGCGTATCGAGGTTGGTAGCGAGCCCGACCGCCCTCACGAGATAATCTTGAGCGTTCTCGCAAGCGAGCTCCGGCAATCCGACGTGGCTCAACAGATCGAACGCCAGACGAGTGTCGCGACGACCGGTGTAGATCGAAATGACCGGTACTCCCATGTAGAGCGCGTCGATGGTCATGGCGGGATCGGTTTGCGGATAGGTCGAGAGGGCGATATCGATGCGTTGAAAATCTTTCATGTGATCGAACGCCGTCCCGATGAACAAGATGGCATTCATATTGAATCCGAGCGCCTTCAATCGTTTGTAAGCGGCATCGATGACGGCGTCGCTGTTGAACTCCTTGGCGCGCATGATCAATCGAGCATTTGGGACGCGCTTGAGAATCTCGCACCAGACGCCAAGAATTTCGTCGGTGAGCGATTGGTAATCGTTGAAGGAGCCGAACGTTACGAATTTGGTCTTGACCATGGGCGCGTCGCTCGGCTCGGCGACATCGTTGCGTGCAATGTAACTGAACTGGCTCGGGAGGTAGAGGAGCTTCTCGGCAAAAAATTTGTTGTGGAGCCCGGGAGGATCGGCAATCTCATCGGTCAAGAAGTAATCGACGGTCTTGAGCCCCGACGTTGACAGCGCACCGGAACCGGTCATTTGAATCGGGGCGGGCTTATATGCCATGATTGGAAGATTACTGAGCTCGCTGTGACCGCCGAGATCGACAAGGATATCGATCTGATCGTCGTGAATGCGTTGAGCGATCTGTTCGGGCGTCATGCCGACGACCTCAACAAAGTGTTCGAGCGGAGATTTCTTGAGCAGATTGCAGTAGTAATCTTCGCCTTCGATCGTTTTATAAGCGAAGCACTCAAATTGTTGCTTGTTGGCGCAGACCATGGGCGCGCACGAGAGCGAGAACATGTTGTTGAGCCTGAAGTTCGGGAGCAGGTAGCCGATCCTGATCCGACGGTCGCCGCGTTTGGATTGAGCAATCCCTTCGAACTCGGTGAAGCGCTTGACATCGCTGAAGATGTTTTGATAGCGGAAGATGTTGGCGATCAGTTCTTCGCTCGGCAGGTTGAGGTAATGGAGATAATGGAGCGCGGCGCTGAAGATTGCCGCCTGCTCGGTGGGAACGTCGGTGAGATTGACTGCGATGTTGAAGTGCTTGACGCCGTCGGTGGGATTACTGTTGACCATCGCCAACTTTGCGCGGCGCGTGTGATACTGTTTGAGGAAGTCGCGGCTGAACTTACGTTGCTCGACGACGGGAGTGAACGATTGAGCGACGAGCGGAGGCGTATCATTCTCGCGTTTGGGCAGACACTCTTCGACGACTTGAATTTTCTCGTAAGCGGCGACGGGATTGGCAAGATATTGTTTGGTGTAGGACAGCTGCAGATGAATTTCCGCGCGGTCGTGAGCGTCAGCCTTCGCCGCCTGCTCGAGCCAATAATCGGCGCGCTTGACGTTGACGATATTTTTGATGATGCCGTCATGGAACTGCCGCTCGGCGTTGATGTATTCGAGCGCGCGTTGATAATATTGAGCGGCGTCTTCGGGAGTGATGGGCGGCTCGTCGTCGTGGAAATCGGGAAGCGGTTCGCCGTTGATCCAAGCGTTATAAATTTTTTCGTAAGCCGCCTCGAGCTCTGACATGTAGATCGAATCGTTCATGACGGGCGACTGGCTCATGCGCCGACGGATCGTCAAATGATATTCGGTAATCCGATTGTAATCGTTGGCGAGCTCGACCGCCTTATCGATGTACTCCTGCTCGCTGAACGCGCAAAGCTCATCGAGCCCCATGTTGTGGAGCAGCGAGTAACCGAATCGACCGTTATGCCGTTCGCCGACGAGCGTAATGACGGGAATGCCCATGAAGAGCGCGTCGCATGTGGTGCCGCCGCCGGGATAAGGGAAGGTGTCAAGCGCGATGTCGGTCGTCGCATACTTGACGAGGTAATTCATTTCGTCGGGCTCCATCTTGACGCGTTCGAGAGGAATGCCCGCCTCCTTGAGACGTCGAACGGCGAGGTCGATGCCGTACTTGGATCGGAACGCCTTGCCCTTGACATAGAGTCGGGAGTTGGGAACGCGCTCAAGGATCGTCGCCCACGCCTTCAATGCCTCGTCGGTGGTCTTGATGAAATTGTTGAAGCTGACGAATGTGACGTAGCCGTTCCTCAAGCATGGCGCGGGCTTAATCTCCATGGGCGCGTCGTGCCACATATAGCAGAAGTGAGAATGTTGGAGGCGGAGAATTTTTTCGGTGAAGAACCGATCGTTGAGCCCTTCGGGATCGGTGAATTTGTCGGCGAGGAAGTAATCAATCGTCTTCAAGCCCGTTGAGTTGAACCAGCCGATGCCGCTGATCGTGACGGGCGCCGGCTTATAAGCCATCACTCTCAAACAGTTATTGGCGGTGTGTCCGCTGAGGTCGACCAGGATATCAATCTCGTCGGCTCTGATCTTCTCGGCGGCAGCCTTGGGACTGTCGTGGAGAATGTTGTTCCAACCGTCGACGCCCTCTTTAAATTCGGCGCTGACATTGTCCTCGGGGCATTTCGGATAGCAATAGACTTCAAACTTGGATTTGTCATAGGATTTATAGAAGGCGTAGCTGAAGAACGCCACGACGTGCCGACGAATGTCGGGCGAGATGTATCCGATGCGAATTTTATTGTGGCGCGGGTGAGTGGTCGGGTCGTAAGTGAACGGTTTGATGTCGGCGAAGATGTCATTATAATGTTCGACGCCCTCAAAAATTTTTTCGCGACTGACGTTGACGTTGTGGAGGCTGAACAGATAATTGCTGTAGTCGTCGCACTTGATTCCGAACAGATAACTGTAGCGGTCGGTGCCCTTGCCGACGGAGATGTCGGTCATCGCACTGATCTCGTAATGCTTGAGGCTCATTTCGGCGTCGCCGACGTATCGATACGCGTGACCGAGAATGTTGTGGATCATCATCTTGGTGAGGAGCTCGTTGCCCGGAATGGTGAGCGCCTCCTCCGCGTATTTGATGCAGCCGCCGTAATCTTGATTGATGTCGCACACTCGAGACTTGAGGAAGACGCGATAACCACTGGGCGGGAAGTGCGATTCCATGTAATCGGAGCCCGCCTTGGCGACATCGTAGGCGTTAAGATCGATGCAGATTGATGTGAGCTTCTCGACGGGGTACGGATCTTTTGGATTGAGGGCGAGCAGTTTTTTACAAAGCTCGATTGTTTTGTCTCGGTCATGCAGTTTCAAGTGAGCATCGAAGAGCTCCTCGAGAACCACCGCGACCTGTTTATTTTTGCGTTCGGCGTCCTTTTTATTGACTTTGATCTTACGCATTTAACGAATTCCCTCCAACAAAATTTTATTCCACTGCCTGATCCGCTCGGCGGCGAAGGCTGCCATCGATTGATCAAACATCGTCGGCTCGAGCCCGCGATACGATTCAAAGCTCTTGAGCGCCGCCTTCATCTCGACGATCGCCCGCTCGTAATCGCCCGAAGCCGCCAAGCATTCTGCCAGCTCCGCGCGGAACTCGGGCATGGTCGGGAAGTCCTCAACGGCACGCCTCGCCTCCGCCAATCGATCATCGAGCCGATCCACATCGCCCTTCGACAGTATGTTGATCAGTATGCGATGCGACGAGCTTGCAAACGTTGAGTCACGGCGCCCGCGTTCAATGTCGAGCCGCGCATACTTCTCCGCCTCCGCGTACTCGTCCAATCCATTATAGCACTGCGCCAGATATCCGTAAATGCGTTCGGGCTCGTCGGTCGCCTCCAGCTCCGCCAACAGCATCTTCAAATTGCGCGCCGCCTTCTCCCGATTGAGCCCCTTCGAATATCCCGTGTGCACGATCTGCATGATGGTGTTGGGCACCGTCAACGTCTTCATCAGCGGCTTGCCGTCGATCCGAAGCTCCTCATGTATCCGCCCGACGTAGCGCGCGCCCGCCTTGAACACTCGACATAAGTACGTCGAATCGAGCACCCGATTGTTGTCGTCAAGATCGATGTTCACCAGCTCGATCAACAGCGCGCTCCTCTTCTTCGTGACCGCCAATTGGATCGACTGACGAATGTTTTTGGCGCAGTCCTCAACAAAGTACTCGTCGGCATCGAGGAAGACGATCCAATCGCCCGTCGCCTGCTCGAGCGCATGGTTCCTCGGAGCGGAGAAGTCGTTCGCCCAATCAAGTTTGAACACCTTCGCCCCAAATCGTTCGGCAATCTCGATCGTCCCGTCGGTTGAGCCGGTGTCGACCACGATCAGTTCATCGACGTACGCCTTCACGCTGTTGATCGAGTTTGCCAACGTATTCTCCTCATTGCGCACGATCCAACACGCGCTCACCTTCAACGCCTCAAATTTCTTCGCCGACATCTCCATCAGCAGTTGCGCCTTCGACTTGACGGCGCGCTTTGGTTTCTTCAATTCCATTCACCCTTTCAATTGAGCCAGACGCCTCTTAAATTCTTGATTGCCGGGCTCGAGCTCGACCGCCTTACCAAAATTCTTCCGCGCCTCGACGATGTTGCCCACCAGCAGTTCGAACTCTCCAAGTCTGGCATACACCTTGCCGACCGCCGCCGCAAAGTATGAGTTCTCATGGACGGTCGACGGCATGCGACGCCACACCTCCAGCGACTTATGAAATTCCAAATATGCTTCGTCGAGCCGATTGAGCCCGCACAAGATCATTCCACGCTCGGCGTAGAACTCCGGCAGTTGGGGCAGTGTTCGGATCGCCTCGTCGACCACCGTCAACTGCTGCTCGTCGGGATAATGCAACGCCCTCATCGCATCGAGCATCTTATGATAGAGATTGCCGCGCCCCGTCACCGCTCCCGCTTCCGACGTCAACGCCCGTCTCGCATGCTCGATCGCCCGCTCGTAATCGCCCAATCCGTAGTAACAATCAACCAACGCTATGTCGTGGCGCACCTGGTGACCGTCCCGCTCAATCTCAAGCTCGATCAGTTTCAGATTGCGCCGTAACTTGCTCTCGATCCGCGCGGAGCTGTAACCGGTATGATACGTCGCCAATCGAGCGTCGGCGAAGATGTATTCGAGCTTGCCGTTGAGGTTGGCGATGTTCTCATGGATCAGCCCGCGATAACGAAGGTTGGGCGCTCGACGGAATATCCTCGCGTTCCAATCTCGGCTGACCTCTCGACCGCCGCGCTCGGGATCAATGTTGATGCGCGGGATCAAGATCGCGTCCTTGACCGCAAACTTCTCCACCGCTCGACGAACTTTCTCGGGCTCGATAAAATACTCGTCGGCATCAAGGAAGATGATCCAATCGCCCGTCGCCTGCTCGATCGCATAATTCCTCGGAGCGGAGAAGTCATCGATCCAATCGAAATGAAATACGTCGGCGCCCGCCCGTTGAGCAATCTCGACGGTGCGATCGGTCGAGCCGGTGTCGACCACGATCATTTCATCGACTTGCCCCTTGACGCTGTCGATCGAACGTTGGAGATCGTCCTGCTCATTGCGAACGATCCAACACGCTGAGAGTTTTAAATGTTTCATGGTGATCCTCTCGACGGCAAAAACATTGCGCTTGCCGTGAATTTGGTTTATGATAAAGACGTGTAAAACATCAATGACAAAGGAGAGCATTATGGGACTTCTTGATAAGATAAAAAGTTTGCTGCCGAAGCGCAAGCCGCCCGAGCAGGTCAACAACGTGCCGAAGGAGAAGGAGAATATCCGCAAGACGTTCGAAGTGTACTGCCGAGCGAACCACAACACCGAGGGCGACAAACTCTGTCCGAAGTGCACGGCGCTGTTGACGACGGTGTTCATGAAGATCAGTCGATGCCCGTACGGGATCACGAAACCGATATGCGATCGGTGCGAGACGCCATGCTTTGGAGAGGTGCCGACGCGAGATTTCCTTGAGGTTATGAGATCGTCTCAACGCAAGATGCTGTTGTCCCACCCGATCATGACGGTCAAACATAAGTTGCAGAGTTTGGGCGTGGATTATGCCAAGCAGGAGCGGGACAAGAAATCGACGGACAAGCAGAAGGAGGCGGAGGCGAAAGTCAAAGCGAAGATCGCCAACGCGACGAAGTCCCCCAAGTCGAAATCCAAAAAGAAGAAGAAGAAAAAATGATCGCCGTCCCCAACTGTTGAGTTTCTGGTTAATGGGGCGAGCCGCCGGCATCGAAGGCGAGCGCCCCAACCTTTCAACCTTCGCCCACAACATTTTCCTGCCCAAAACTTTTATTGGGCGCCTACAAAATGATCCGAGCGAGCCGCCCCGTGAGTAGGCGGGCGCTCGTCCTTTTCGCCGCCACCCCAACCGTTGAGCCTGGGGTTAGATTTCGGCGCCGACCAATGGGGGCGAGCCGCCGGCATCGAAGGCGGGCGCCCCTACTTTTCATCGCCACCCCAACCGTTGAGCTTCGGATCAAGTTTTAGCGCCGACCGTGTGGGCAGTGGGGCGAGCCGCCGGCTTAGAAGACGGGCGCCCCTCTCTTCAACCTTCGCCC
>JAFUXN010000126.1 GCA_017477125.1 Selenomonadaceae bacterium | reverse complement strand
TCGGGAGCGGTGGTCGAAGGGACGGGCGCCCGCCGTCTCACGTGGCGGCTCGCCCTTCTCTCTGATCTTCTAACAGTTTGGAGCTCGAATAAAGTTCGGAGGCGACGGGCGAAAGGGACGGGCGCCCGCCTGCTCGCGTGGCGGCGCGCCCTTCTTCTTGGACGTCTAACAGTTTGGAGCTCGAATAAAGTTTGGGGCGACGGTTGAAGGGACGGGCGCCCGCCTATTCGCGCGGCGGCTCGCCCTTCTTCTTTGATCGTCTGACAGTTTGGGGCTCGAATAAAATTCGGGGCGGCGTTTAAAGGGACGGGCGCCCGCCTGTTCGCGTGGCGGCTCGCCCTAATTCTTGCTCGTCTAACAGTTTGGGGGTTGAATAAAGTTTGGGGCGGCGGTTGAAGGGACGGGCGCCCGCCTGAACGCGGGGCGGCTCGCCCTTCTTCTTCGGTTCAAAAACTTTTTTGGTGCCGACAATTTTTATGGTGGGGAGGAAAGGCGCGGGAGCGGGCTGAGAAGCCCCGCGCCTTCCTTTTTATGTGCTCCACAGTTTGGGGTCGAATAAAGTTCGAGGGCAACGGTGAAAAGGACGGGCGTCCGCCTGCTCGCGTGGCGGCTCGCCCTTCTTCTTGATCGTCTAACAGTTTGGGGCTCGAATAAAGTTCGGGGCGGTGATCGAAGGGACGGGCGCCCGCCTGTTCGCGCGGCGGCTCGCCCTATTTTCTTTGGCTCAAAAACTTTTTTGGTGCTGATAATTTTTATGGTGAGGAGGGAAGGCGCGGGAGCGGGCGGAGAAGCCCCGCGCCGACTTTTTTGCGCTCGCTATCGAGTGCCGGCTCACTCATTGAACAGTTCCTGCTGCTCCTGCGGTCGTTCCGCCTTCGCCCGCTCCTGCCTCAAGACCGTCAGGATCAGCTCCCACACCTCGACGATACGTGCGTAGCCCTGCGCCTCCTCCGTCAAACGCTTCTGATCCGTTATGTTGTACAGTCGATAGGACAACCGTTTGACCGCATCCAATTTTTCCGCGTGCTTGATCAGCAGGTTCTTCACCGTGTACTCGGCGCCCTCCTCGAGCAACCAGTACACCGTCCTCTGCATCAGCGACCACACGCAACTGCCCGCGTCCTCATCCGTCAGCTCCTCCCGATTGAGCAACCGTACGATCCCGCGCCCCGACTCGATCACTCGCGCATCGCGCAGCCTCGTCAACGACACGTTCTTTGCCGTCGACAACAATTGCGCCGACCCGAATTTGATCTCGTCCCAACCCGTCTGCTGATACAGCGCCACGCAGAATTTAGATTCGTTGTCGAGCTCGGTATCTTGACTGTTGAGGAAGTCTTCGAGCCCTTTGTTGATCAGCATCAACGCGCTTCGAACGTCGATCAACCGTCCGTCGCCTCGACGCACTTCAGAATATCGAGAGTAGATTTCCATGCCGGGACCGATCGCCGCTTGCGACATGTCCACGGGCGACAAGTTTGCACTCTGCAGACGCTCGAGCTTGCCGCCCAACTCAAAGCTCAACTGTTGGAAGAAACGGTTGTAGCCGCACGGCTCCTTGGGCTGCGGAGGCTTGCGACACACGATCACTATCGATGTCGACAGCGCATTCGAATCATTGTCGCGCATTCGACCCGCGCGTTCCGTTCTCAACGGTAGAGTGCCGACAATGACAAAGCCCGCGTCGATGATCGCTCTAAGCATCGTCTCCCAACCGCTCGACAATTTATCGTCCTCAACCTTGGTGTTGTCTTGTTTATAAGCGTAGTAGATCGTTGTCGGGAAGTCGACCGTCGATGCCTCGTACATGTTTTTGAGCGCCACACGCATGCCGCCTTCGAAAAAATTCCGCGCGGAGTCCTTGCCGCCATGTCGATACGGAGCCGAGATCAATTCTTCGTCCTTGGGCGGGATCATCTTCATGAACAACCGCAGATAAATTTTTCGGATCGACCTTCGGAGCCACACATAAAAAAAATCCGATAGGTCGGAGTAGCCGATGTTGTCATAGTAGGGCGGATCACTCGAGACGATCACATTGCTCAGCTCAAACGGTTTCATCGCGTTGTGCTGTTGAGCATCGCCGCCGATCGTTGTCGGCAACTCTCGAATGCATTTAACGAGCAGTGTTAGCATGCCATCGAAACAGCCCGTTGAGTTTGAGAAAGGATTGGCTTCGGCGTAGTCCCAAACCATGGGAATCGCTTGTCGACCGAAGGCGGCGATTAATTTTTCGACGGAACCAGCCCAAGCAGTTTCAGCAGAATTGAAGACAGTAAGTTTATCGATAAGAAACGCGAGGTAGGTGGCGATGGCGTTGGCGTAATCCTTATCGTCTGTGTCGCCGATCACTTCGTCCCGCACGTCGCCGATCAGATCGCTGAACGTCGTCAGCGCCGTCAACTGCCGATTCGTGAACAGCTGATTATAATTCAACAGCCCGTACTCCTGAACGCGGAACCCCAACGCCTTCTCGGGCAACGGCGCATCGATCGTGTCCTCGGGCTTTGGCACGTCGGCGGCGCGCACGTGCTCATCGTTCGCATCGAGATAAATCCTGCCGCCCTTGCCCTCCGCCACTATCGCCATCAATCGCGTGCCCAATCGTCCCGCCTTGCCCGCCGCTCGTATGTGCTCAAACTTGATCACCGAGCCGCAGTGAATGCATTGCGCTCCCGACCGACTTATCGTCCCGTCGAACGCCTTGCCGCCCTTCTCGAGCTTCTCAACTTCAAACCTGAAATCGTTGCCTTCGATGATCGGGCGCACGCTGACGTTCTGCTTCTTCGACAGCACAAACGAGTGAACCAGCGGCGTCGTGCAACCGCACACGGGATTATTGCATTGCACCGTCCGCGCCCAAATCCACGCGATAACCGTTGCCTGCCGACCGTCGACCGCAACCGTCGGGTACATCGAGCCGATCCGAGCCTCCGCCAACGCCTTCAGCCTTCGACCGTAATACTCGACATCAACAGCGAGCCCTTGAGCGCCATGCCAATCGATATCGTTGCCGATCGTTTTATGAGCGTCGGGATTGCGCGGAGGTTGATCCTTGAAACGCGCGGGCAGTTCGATCATCGCCTTGTTGATCAGCACGGCGACGGGATTTAGATCGGTGGCGTGGGCGTGGAGCCCCAACCGTTGAGCCTCGAGCGGGATCGTCCCGCCGCCCGCAAACGGATCGAGCACGTGCGGCAATGCGTCGCCGGCGCTCAACTTCATCTCGTCCATCGCTCGACCGAGCACCTCTGCGTTCGATGATTTCTCCCACTGAACGAGCTCGACCATGAGCCTGAACAATTGATCGCGTTTCTGTTCTTGGAGCTCAACGGTCGGATAAAGATCGGGGCGATCGAACGGATCATCGACGATCGACGCAAACAAAACGGCGCGCGCGGTTGCCAACGGACGTCGCGCCCACCATAAATGCAGCGTGGACGGGTGTCCGTGGCGTATTGATTTCTCTCGCGCCGACGCCTTGTTGATCTCCTCGAGCGGGATCGCCGCCTCTATCAGTTTCCTCGCCATGCCGGCACTCTCCTCCAAAAAATTTTTTATAGACGTCTCCGCGCGGACCGAAGTCGATAGCGATCACGACGATCTCCTGCTCATGAATTTCGTAAAGCAGACGATAGCTGCCAATGCGATAACGGTATTTGCCTTCATGCTCACCGCTGAGCTTCTTCACATTGGGATTTTGGTACGGATTGACGGCTAGTTCGCCAAGCGCTTGGCTGACCGCTTTGCGGATTTTCTCAGGGGCTTTCTTAATTTTTTTGTCGCAAGTTTTTCTGACGTCGATTCGGTATACATGCCCGGGTACCATGTAACACACTCCTCATCCTTGGTCGCTTCGATCTCTGCCCAAAGTTTTTCGTCGAGCATGAGCGCCACGTCCTCTTCGTCGTAGCCGAGCGCGCGCAATTCGTCGGCTGTCCAAACTTTTTTCTCGGACTTCTCATCGTTGATCATTTCGTTCGACTGCATGATTTATCTCGCCTCCAAATTTATTTTGCCCGCTCAAGCAGCCGACTCGTTGACGACGTTGATCATGTCCTGACGACTGACCGCGTACGAGCCCGCCTTCGACACCACAATGCCCGCCGCAAGGTTGGCGATGTAAGCGCCATCGACGGGAGTGAGCCCGCCCGCCATCGCCATCGCAAACACCGCCGCCACCGTATCAGCCGCGCCGGCGCTGTCGAACACCTCTTGAGACTTGGTTCTGATATGCTCGACCGTCTGCTCGTTGACGAAGGTAATGCCGTCGCCCGAGCGGGTGGCGAGCACGTTTTTGATGTGGAACTTGCGCATGATGTAATGACACGCGCGCTCAACGGCGTCGGCGTCGGTGCCCTTGATCGGCGCCAGCAAAATTTTATTGATCTTGGCGATGTTGGGCGTGATGTAATCGGCGTGAGCATACTTGATCCAACGTTGACCGTAGGGCATGATGATGGTCGGCACGCCGTGCGCGTTGGCGTCCTTGATGATGCTCTGACAGAAGCGTTCGGTGCACACGCCCTTCTCGTAATCGCCGATGACGATCGCATCAAGGCTGTCGTTGAGCCGACCGTGGATATAACTTTTGAGCTCCTCAAGATGATCGTCGGCGCGGGAAGAAACATCTTCGAAGTCCATGCGGAACATCTGATGATGCCCGCTCATGATGCGAACCTTGGTGGTGGTGGGCGTGTCGATCTTCAACAGCCCGCTCTGATCGATGCCGCTCTCCGTCAATTTCCTCGACAGCGTATCAAAATTGTGATCGGCGCCGACGAACCCGACGATGGACGTGTGGCAGCCGAGCAGCGCGAGGTTGTGAGCGATGTTGGCGGCGCCGCCGAGCGTGGACTTGCGATTGATGATGTGAGCGACGGGAACGGGGGCGTCGCTGGAGAACTTACTGACCTCGCCGTAATAATATTTGTCGAGCATGACGTCGCCGACGACGAGCACCTTGCAACGGTCGGTGCGTGTGGTCAAAAAATTATTCCAAGCGTTCTTATCCATTGAAATCACTCCGATCAAAAAAATTTATCGATGGCGTGAGCAATGCCGTCATGATCATTGTCGAGAGTGATGAAGCCGGCGAGCGCTTTGATCTCGTCCTCGGCGTTGCCCATCGCGATCCCCAAGCCTGCCGTCTGTAACATCTCCCGATCGTTGGGCGCGTCGCCGATCGCCACCGTCTCTTCTATCGATACGCCGAGCACCCGGCACAACTCGATCAGCCCCGACGCCTTTGAGATTCCGCGCGGAGTTGCCTCGAGCGATGTACCCTCGGCGAACACCGGCTCGATCGGCAGATGCTTGAGCCGCTCCACGCTCCTCTGTCGCGACTCCGCCGATCGGTGGTACAGATTGACTTTGATGATCTCGCCCTCGTGCTCGAACGCATATCGCTTCATGTCGTCCGCCTTCTCGCAAATCCGATCGAACATCGTTTGATAAATCCCCATGTGGAAGTCCGCCATGTGATCGATGTCCTGCCGGCGAGCGATCGAGCCCTTGACGGTGTGCAGATGGATCATCGCGCGCTCCTCAATGCCCAAGTCGATGATCTTCATGATGATGTCGAACGGGACGGGATGAACGGCAAGCGCCTTGTCGGCAACGAAATCATAGACGAGCCCGCCGCTTATCAGCACGCCGTAACGAATTTTGTCGAGCACACGATGAGGCTCTCCCATCTCGGGCAGGTTCCTGCCGCTGGCGAATACCACATGCACGCCGCGGTCGAGCAGACGATTGATCGCGTCGATCGTCGGTTGAGTGATCTGCTTTTGAGAGTTGAGAAGAGTGCCGTCCATGTCGAGCGCCAACAATTTATATCTCATAAAAACTCCTCCGATCAAATTTATCGATCAGAAATTCAACGCGGCATGATATAATCCCTGTCGATAAAAAATTTTTATGGACGTTCCCACACGAGCGCGACCGTCACGCCGTCGAATTTGGTCTTGGTCAACGCGAATCGTCCCCGCTCAACGCATGCCAGCGCCGCCGCCTCGCACACATTACCCACGCCGAGCGTTTGTTTGACGAACGCCGACTCGTCGAGCATGTATCTGTCGATGGTCGAGCGCAGAGTTGCGACGTCGAAGAATTTGATCTCGCGTCCGAGCTCCCGCGCAAATTTTAATAGACCGACCTCATCACTCTTGACGTCGACGGTGGCGATCAGATCGATCCGATCGATTGATTGATTGATCGAGCGGCAAGCACTTTCGACCGCCGTTCGGATCATCGAACAATCGATCCCGCGTCGGCAACCGATCCCCGCGATCAACCGTTGGGGCACGAGCTCAAGTTTGGTCACGCCGTCGGTCACGAAAATCTTCCTGCCCTCGAGCACCGCGCGGTTGATGAATTTGATGGCGTCCTTGGGTTGCGGCACGAGCCCGAGGTTGGAAGTGAAAGCGTCGACGGCGGTCAAATGTTCAACGTCGGTGGCGGTGGTGATGATCGGTTCGGCGTTGATGATCGCGGCGATGCGACGAGTGAGATCGTTGGCGCCCCCGACATGCCCGCTCAACAAACTGATGACGTGGCGCCCGCGTTCGTCGACGGAAATGACGGCGGGATCGCTCAACTTGCTGACGATGTGAGGAGCGATCATGCGGACGGTGATGCCGACGGCGCCGATGAAGATCAACGCGTCGAACTTGTCAAAAGTGTTGTCGACGAGCGAACGCAGTCTATCGAAGTCCCGACCCTTGACGAAAATTTTTGAGCCGTCGAGCGCGTTGGAGATGGTCGAGGCAAGTTCGGCTCCGCGGTCGGTGACGGCGAAAACGGCGGCGCGCATATCAATCCCTCCGTTCAAAAAAATATAGCTCTAAAAATATCCCCGTCCCCAAAAAAAATATTTTTGTCCTCGATAATTTTTTGCCCCCAAAATATTTTTGCCGGGGATAAAGTGATAAACTTCGACGAAAGAGAGGGGCGAGCCGCCACGTGAGTAGGCGGGCGCCCCGTACTTTTTCCCGCCGCTCTCATAAAATTTTATTCGAGGTGAACAGCATTGGCAGACACAAAACTCATCGGTTCAATCAAAGTGATCGGGCTCGGTCCCGGCAATTTGGACGAGATCACTCCGCGCGCCCGTCGAGCAATCGAGCAGGCTGACGTCGTCGTCGGCTACAGCAGATATATCGAACTGATCCGATCGTTGCTCGACGGCAAAAAAATAATCAGCACCGGCATGATGCACGAAGCTGATCGTTGTCGCGCCGCACTCGATTGCGCTCTCGACGGTTCGCGAGTGGTCGTGGTGTCGAGCGGCGACGCAGGGATATATGGGATGGCGGGCTTGGTGCTCGAGATGAGCTTGGAGGTTGAGCCCAACCGCCGACCGACGGTTGAGGTCGTGGCGGGCGTTTCGGCGGTGCAAGCGGCGGCGGCTGTATTGGGCGCGCCGTTGACGCATGACTTTGCGGTGATCAGCCTAAGTGATCTGCTGACCGATTGGGAACTGATCAAGCGACGGATCGAATGCGCCGCGACGGGCGATTTCGTCATCGCCTTCTATAATCCCAAAAGCCACAAGCGCGTGACGCAGATCGAAGAGGCTCGCGACATCTTGTTAAAATTCCGCGCGGAGTCGACGCCGGTCGGGATCGTTCGCAATGCGGGGCGCCCCGATCAATCCTCAACGATCTCAACGCTTGAGAATTTCACTCGAGAGACGATCGACATGTTCACGCTCGTGATCGTCGGCAACTCTCAAACGTTCGTCAAGGACGGTTTCATGATCACGCCGCGCCTCAATAGCCGGGCTCAACATACTCCTCGCTGAACTCCTCATTGGGCTCAACGCCCTCTTCAGAGTACTCTTCTTCATAGTACTCGGGCTCAACGTATTCTTCTTCATACGCCGATTCAACCGCAGGCTCGGGCGCCGTCGCTTCTTCGATCGCTTCCTCTTGACGCCGTTGCTCCTCCAGTTGTTGACGAACCTCCTGCGGCAACGCTACCTTGCGTTGAACGCCTTCGAACATCATCTGCGTCAGTTGCGCCGCGATCACGGGATCCATCTTCGCCAAGATTTGAGCCGTCGCATCGTCGTCCATCTTCTGCAGGATCAATATCGCCGTGTCCGTGTCGAGATTGCCCAACGCTTCCGCCGCCGCGTCCGCCTTCATGCTCGCGTACACCCGCGCCAGCTTCGACAGCCGTTTCTTTTCCGCTGCCTCGCGCTCCTGCATCTGCTGTTCGATTTCCTTTTGAGTGATCTTGACTTCCTTCTTCGGCGGCGGCGGAGGCGGCTCCTCAGGTTTCATGATCTGATCGGCAACGTCGGTGACCGTCGTCAAACCCGAATCAATTCCCGTCGAGATCGTGTTGAGAAAATCGTCCGTCGCCTTCTCGGTGTCCTCCTTCGTCCACTCGACGCCCTCCGGCACATCGAAATACTTGCCGATGATCGGCATCTTGTAGAGGTTGAGCGCCTCGTTGACCTGCTTTGTCTGCTCGCTGTCGATCAGTTCGAAGTAGATGCCCGCCGCGAAACCCGCCGCCGCCAGCACCACCAACAGCACGAGGAAGGCGATGACCTTGAAAAACGTTTTGATCTTTCTGAGGAAGCCCATCCATCACACCCCGATTGTTTTATTCGTAGAGGTCGAGCACGCGCCCGACATAATTCTGCGTCTCTGAATAGGGCGGCACGCCTCCGTAACGTTGGACGGCGCCGGGGCCTGCGTTGTAAGCGGCGACCGCATGTCTGACGTTGCCGCCGAAGTTGTCAAGCAGCTGTCGAATGTATTTCGTGCCGCCGTCGATGTTCTGTTGCTCGTCGTAAGGATTGACGCCGAGGACTGCCGCCGTTTCGGGCATCAACTGCATGACGCCGACGGCTCCCACGGGCGAGATCGCGCTCTGATCCCAATTGGATTCGGCGGTGGCGATCGCCTTGACGAGGTTCGGATCGACGGAGTATTTTGCGGCGGCGGCCTCGATCATCTCCTCGGTGGTGAGCGGCGCAGTCACGACGGCGCCCTCGACGACCGTCAACGGCTCGCGGATCGTATTGGGAGAAGGCGTCGGATTGGGGGCGGCGGCTGCCGGTGCGAACGGATTGACCGCCACCGAGCCCGGCAACGGATTATTGAGTGCGGCATCTTCATTTGCCTGCGCGTTGCCGTAGACGAACGTTTCAAGATCGTCGAACTCCGATACGAGCTCGGCATCATAGAGATTTGTATCTGTATCGGCGGCAGGCATTTGAGCGTTCACCGCATTTTGAGTGTTCGCCGCTCCGTTCACGCCGACGGCATCAACCGCTCGCTCGACCGTGTTGAGCTCGGTAGCGGTTTTCGATTGAGAAGGGCTCTGCGCGGCTTTGGCTCTGTCGGCGCGTTGAGCCTTCTTCATCTCGCGTTCGAGCGTCGATTGAAATGAATTGTCTCCCGCTATGCCGAATCGCTCTTCGATCTCGGCGATGCGTTCTCGTACCCTCTCGATGCCGGCTAACTGCACTGCTTTCAGAGCTCCGACTGATTTAATCGGATCGATCATTATTGTCACTCCCAAAAATTTTTATTGAGCGTTGCGCATCGTCATCTGAAGTCCAAGCTCGTCGAGCAACTTTTGTTCCTCGTGCAGGACTTCTTCGTTGTACTCGCGCAAACGCTTCTCCTTGAGCTGTTCAATGCTCTTGAGTTGTGTCATCAATTTCATCAACGCCTTGAGCTTGATCTGTCGATCGTTCATCGCCTCGATGATCACCCGCTGCTGCTGCTCGATCTGATTGCGTTTCCAAGCGAAAAATGCGTTGTAAGTCATGATCACTCCGATCGTGACGGTTTTGCCCTCGCCGGTCACCAGCGCCGCATACTCGTCTTGACCCTGCTTCATCTCGATGAGCAACTGCTGCAGTTTTTGACGTTCAGCCTCGAGCCTGCGCGACGCCTCGGCGAATTTTTGTTCCGCCTCGTCCTTCTTGCGTCGCGTCACCTTCAACAGCGTCTCCAATTGGAATTTGAATCGCTTCAACGCCGCTCACCTCACTTGCCGGAGATTTTGGCGAGTTTCTTCTCGGTGGCGTCGTAAGTATCGACTTCGAAAATTCCCTGGCAGAGGAACTGATTGATCGCGTCGATCTTCTGAATGGCGAGGTCGATGCGTTTGCTCGAGCCCTTGACGTATGCGCCGATGTGGATCAGGTCTTCGGCGTCGTGGTAGACCGCCATGAGCGCGCGCATGTTCTGTGCGGCTTGGAGATGTTCCTTCGAAACGACCTCATTCATCACGCGGCTGACGCTTGCCAAGATGTCAATGGCAGGGAAATGATTTTGAGCGGCGATCGATCGGCTCAAGACGATGTGCCCGTCGAGGATCGAACGAACGGCGTCGGCGATCGGCTCATTCATGTCGTCGCCGTCGACCAGCACCGTATAGATGCCGGTGATCGAGCCCGTTTCGCTGGTGCCCGCCCTCTCGAGCAGACGCGGCAGCAGAGCGAACACCGACGGAGTATAACCGCGGGTGGCGGGCGGCTCGCCGATGGTCAAACCGACTTCGCGTTGAGCCATGGCAAAGCGCGTGACGGAATCCATCATCAGAATGACCTTATGCCCTTGATCGCGAAAGTATTCGGCAATGGCGGTGCCGGTCATGGCGCCCTTGATGCGAACGAGCGCGGGCTGATCGCTGGTGGCGACGACCACGACCGATCGCTTGAGCCCTGCCTCTCCGAGATCGCGCTCGATAAAATCTCTGACCTCGCGCCCGCGTTCGCCGACGAGTGCTATCACGCTGATATCGGCTTCGGTATTTCGAGCGATCATTGACAGGAGCGTTGACTTGCCGACGCCCGAGCCCGCCATGATCCCGATGCGTTGACCGTCGCCCATCGTGATCAGCCCGTCGATCGCCCGAACCCCCACGTATAGAGATTGAGTGATGCGCGGACGAGTGAGCGGCGGCGGCGGCGGCGCTTGCAACGGGTATTCGAGCTTGGATCGGATCGGACCCTTATCGTCGATCGGATTGCCCAAGCCGTCGAGCACTCGCCCCAACAATTCATCGCCGACCTTGACCTGCAACATTTTTTGAGCGGCAATGACCTCGCAACCGGGACCGACGCCCTGCATTTCGCCGATCGCCATCAGCATGACGAAGCCTTCACGGAAGCCGACGACTTCGGCGGGGATCGGCGCGTAAGATTCAATCTTAGAGATCACATAGCAAAGCTCACCGACGCTGACGGGCGGACCTTGGGACTCGATGACGAGCCCGACGACTTGCGTGACCTTGCCGGTGAGCTTAATGGTATTGCACTCGTCAATTGCCTCGACGAGCCGGCTGACGTTGATATCATCTTTAATCGTACTCATAACTCTACCGTTGAGAATATCATTGATCAGAGTGCAGATTTGATGGCGTCCTTCATCAACTCGATCTGAGTGAGCAGGCGCGCGTCAACCCCGCCGTTCGGCGTCTCGATCACGCAATCGCCCGCTCCCAACGCCTCGTCCGACACGACTTCTATTATCGCCGTCCCGTCCGTCAACATCGATTGAAATTCCGGCTTCGCCATCAACACCACATCATAATAATCCGGCGCCACGTGCACCTTGATTTCCTTCTGGTCGCGTACCTTCTTGATCGCCTCGCGCACAACGGGCAATACCACTTGCGGCACGTCAAGGAAGTGCTGCGGCAATATCTTCTCGATCGCCATCATCACGATCTTCGCTATATCCTGCTCCGCGCGGACGAAGTAATCAGCCGTCGCCTCTTTGGCATCGCGCAACGTCTTCTCTGCTTGAGCATTGGCATCTTTGATCGCGCCGGCGAGCTCCTTCTTCGCCGCCTTCACGCCCTCATCATGCCCCTTCTTCTGCCCTTCCTTGAGACCTTCGTCGCGCCCCGCCTTCTTGGCATCAGCCTTCGCCTTCTCGATCTCCGCCTTCGCCTCGTCGAGCAGTTGCTTACGCTCATTCTCCGCCTGCTGCTTGAGTATGTTCGCTTGCACTTCCGCGTCCTTGAGCTTTTGGATCGCTCGTTGCTCCTTGGCGGCGATTTCAGCCAACATTAAGTTGAGCGCCTCTTCGTCGATGCCCGGCTCCGACGGTTTTTCTTCCGCGGCTCCACCTTCGGGCTCCTCCTCCGTCGGCTCCTCGACTTCGACCTCGGGCGGTTTCTCGGGTTCCTTCGACACCTTGATCACAACCGGATCACTCTGCAGTTGAGGCGTCCTAACGATTTTATTAGACAATCATCTCGTCCCCTTGACCGCGCGAAACAACTATCTCGCCCTTCTCCTCGAGCGTTCTGATCACGTTGACAACCTTCTGTTGTGCCTCCTCGACGTCGCGTATCTTGACCGGTCCCATGTACTCGATCTCTTCGCGCAACATATCCGCCGCACGCTTGGACATATTCTTGTAAATCTTGTCGGAAACGTCCTGCCCCGCCGACTTCATTGCCAGCGACAAATCTTTCGTGTCGACCTCGCGCAACACCATCTGCAACGAACGGTCGTCGAGCATGACAATGTCTTCGAACACGAACATGAGCCGCTTGATGTCCTCCGCCAACTCGGGGTTGTCGACCTCGAGCGTTTCGATGATCGTCTTCTCGGTGTTGCGATCGACGCGGTTGAGCACCTCGACGATTGCCGGAACGCCGCCCGCCGTGGTGAAATCCTGCGTAGACATCGCGGAGAGTTTCCTCTCGAGTACGCGCTCGATCTCTCGAATGACGTCCGGCGACGTCCGATCCATCATCGCTATGCGCTTCGCCACGTCCGCTTGAATGTCGGGCGTCAACCCGCTCATCACTATCGCTGCCTGGTCGGGATCGAGGTACGCCATCACCAGCGCGATCGTCTGCGGGTGCTCGTTCTGAATGAAGTTGAGCAACTGCGACGGATCGGTCTTCTTGAGGAAATCGAACGGCTTGACCTGCAACTTCGTTGTCAATCGGCTCATAATAACCTTCGCCCTTTCAGCGCCGAGCGCCTTCTCGAGCAAGTCATGTGCATACTCGAGCCCGCCCGCCGTGATGTAATCATTGATCATCAGCATCTGATAGAACTCGCCTATGACCGCGCTCTTCACTTCGTTGGGAATCTGTTTATGGTTGGCGATCTCGAGCGTGACGCTTTCAATCTCGCTGTCGTCCATATGCCGGAACAATTTTGCCGAGTACTCCGGTCCCAATACGATGAACAATATCGCGACCTTCGACGTTGCGGAAAGGTCTTGCGTGCTGTCACCGTACATATCCGGTGCCGCCATAAATTTCACCTCACTTTGCTTATCCGTCCTCTTCGAGCCACTGCTTGATTACCAACGCGGCATCGGCAGGATGCTCGTCGATGAACGCCATGATGGCCTTCTTCTGATTGAGAAGGTTGAGCTCCTCGGGCGAAAGTTCGTCTTCGTCGATTTCTCCCGCCTCGACCGCTTGCGCGCGCTCCTCCTCGATCTGACGCTGACGCTCTTGCTCGGCGGCAAGGATCGCTTCCTCCTCCGCCAAACGCTCTTGCTGCTTCCGACGACGATACATCAAGAAACCGCCGATCAACAGCGAAGACAACAGCAACAACGCGCCAATCTCCGTGTACAGAATCCGCTCTTGACGCTTGCGCTCCGCATACTCCGCCGCGCTCAACTGCTCGCGAGCCTCATTGCTGAACGGCAACGCCTCAACCGAGATCGTATCGCCGCGTTCTTCGTTGATGCCCGCCGCCGACGCCACCGCTCTCAACAATCCTTCCTGCTGCAGTTCGGTGATCGTATCGTTGACCAGCACCGCCACCGTCAATCGTCTGATCGAGCCCGGCGACGCGATGATCCTCTGATTCTCCTCATTGACCTCGTAGTTCTTGGTTGATTCCTTGCGCTCGTATTCGGCGTTCGCGTTGCGCTCCTCCGCTATGTAACCCGGGATATTGCTCTGCACTCCCGCAGGTCCGCCCGGTATATTTGATTCGCCCGAATAACTTTCGGTGACGTCCTGTTGCGATCTTATAATTCCCGATTCATCGACCACCGGCGTGAACGTTTGACGATCCGTCTTCTTCTCGTCGAAGTCCAGTTCGACACTCACGCGCGCAAATGCATTGCCCGGTCCCAAACTTTGATCGAGCATCGATTGTATATTTTCTTGAATGTGGTCGCGAACTTTTTGCGTCATCTCGATCTGCGCCAGCGCTTGCATACTCATGTTCTTCTGCTTGAGCAGATCGGGGTCTTCGGTCTCGTTGAGAATATTGCCCTTCTCGTCGACGATCGTCACGTTATCCGTCGTCAGACCTTGGACGCTGTGGCTCACCAAATTTACTATGCCCTTGACCTCTCGTTCCTTGAGCTTGATATCGTGGTTGAGAACGAGCATAATTGACGCCGTCGCGGGCTTCTCATTCTTTTTATAAAGGCTGTCCTCCGGCAGAACGATGTGCACTCTCGCCTTCTCGACCGCGTCAAGCTGTTCGATCGTTCGAGTCAATTCGCCCTGCAACGCCTGGAGGTAATTGACTTTGTTTTGGAACTCCGTAACGCCGAGTTTGCTGTCGTCGAATATCTCAAAGCCCTTCGACCCGCGCGGCAGTCCCGCGACCGCCAGCTCGAGACGGGTATTGTGCACGTCCTTCGGCAAAATAAAAATCGTCGTTCCGTTCTTTGTCTCCTCGACGGAGTATTGCGTTCCCGACTCCTTGAGGGAGTTCACTATATCGCCGGCGTCTTTCGCTTCCAAATTGGTGTACAGCGGTACCAACTCGGGTTTGCTGCCGTACCAAAAGCTGATACCGAGAAGCAGAATTAGGAAGGCGGCGGCAGAGCCGACGATGATATAACGCTGCCTGCCTTGATACCTGTTCCACAGCTCCCGATATCGAGCTATCCAATCCGCCATGATCTCATCCCTTTAACAAAAATTATTGCGGTGGATGCTTCCTAATGAGGAGCCGCGGCTCCCTCGATATTAGTCAGCTGAAGCTTTGCTTAATCAGACCTGCATTCGCATGATCTCTTGGTAAGCCGCAGTTGCTCGGTTTCGGAGCTGGAGCGTGAGTTGCAAAGCGATCTCCGCCTTTTGAGAGGCGATCATCACTTGCGAAATGTCTTCGACCCTGCCGGCAGCGAGCGCCGCATTCATCGCGTCGGAGTGGAGCTGCAGTTCGTTCGTCGCCTTCAGCGCGTCGACCAAAAACTCGCCGAACGTCTTGACGGGCTGCGCCTCCTCCTGCTCTTCGATATGAGATTGGGCGTGCAGCGTGACCGGCGTCATCTGCAATTTATTTATTTCCATTGCCATACCACCTTAAAATTATCTGCCGGAGATTTCGAGCGCCTTCATCGCCATGCTCTTGGAGGCATTGATCGCCGTGACGTTCGCCTCGTACGCGCGCGATGCCGTGATCATATCGACCATCTCCGTCACCATGTTGACGTTGGGCTTCTCGACATATCCTTCCTCATTCGCGTCGGGATGCCCCGGATCGTAGACGAGCGGACCTTGCGTCGGGTCTTCGGCGATCATCACCGCGCGGACGCCCTCGCCCGCCGACTTTTTGAAACCGCACACCTTTTGCAACAGCTGCTCGAACGATTCAATCTTGCGATCCCGCGGTCGAAACACCACATACCGACGATGATATGCGCCGCCTTGATCCGTCCTGGTCGTGTTCGCGTTCGCTATGTTGTTCGATATGACGTCCATTCTCAGCCGCTCTGCCGTCAACCCTGACGCGGCGGCGTCAATCCCCAAAAACATGCTCATCTGACTAGCCTCTCTTTAATTACTGTTGCCCGCTCGTTATCACGCTCTTCATCTTGTTGATGTAATTGGTCATCTGCGTCGCCAGCGCGTTGTAGTAAATCTGATTCTTGGCGAGGTTCGCCATCTCGATATCGATGTCGACATTATTGTCGTCAACTCTCATCAGCGTCGAGCGATCCTCAACAATCTGCGGCATCGCATAGAACGGAAGGTCGGGCGGAGGCAGATGCTTCGCATGCGTCTTCGCCGGTTTCAAACGCCCGTCGTCGGTCGGACCGTACAGCTCCTCAGCGAGCAAATCCTCAAAGACCAGGTCGCTCTTCCTGAAGTTGGGCGTATTGACGTTGGCTATATTGTTGGCAATAACTTCCTGCCGAATGTTGGCGGCGACCATCGCTCTCGACAAGTAATTGAAATTCGACGAGTTCATTATTGTGTCAAGCACGTCCGTCTCACTCACCTTTCGACGAAAACATTTTTCGGTACACCAAGCAGATTTTTGATTTTTACATTCTACACTTCAACGCGAAATCCTTCAACCCTTAAACTCAAAAAAGATCAGTCGAACACATTCGCAACAAAAAAATTCGAGACAGCCTCCCGCATGCGGACGACTGCCTCCGATATGTTGAGGGATCACCGACGGAGCTTCTTGACTTCCTCGAGCAGATACTTGTTGAGGATTTTGATATAAGTGCCCTTCATGCCCAACGACTTCGATTCGATCACGCCCGCCGATTCAAATTTCCTCAGCGCGTTGACGATCACCGACCGCGTGATCCCGACCCGATCCGCCACCTTCGACGCAACCAACAAGCCCTCCATGCCGTTGAGCTCCCCGAGTATGTTGACCGCCGCCTCCGCTTCGGAGAATGACAGCGTCGCCACCGCGATCTGCACCGTCGCTTTCTTGCGCGCCTCCTCCTCGAGCTTCTCACTCATCTCGTGGAGCATCTCCATGCCGACCACCGTCGCACCATACTCCGCCAGCAACAGATCATCATCGGTGAACTCCTCATCGTAGCGCGCGATGATCAACGTCCCGATCCGCTTGCCCACGCCGTAGATCGGCACGATCGTCGTGTTCTTGCCATCGAACAAACACTTGCGATTTTCCTCATACGCGCACATGCCCGTCTTCGTCCGACGGTTCGCATTCGTCGTCTCGATCCGATTGAGCCAGGCTATGTACGGCTTCGGAAATCTCCCCCGCATCAAAACCTTATCCACCATCAGATCACACTCAAAATTATCCAGGAAGGCATATCCCAAAATCTCACCGTCGCTGTTGGTGATGTACACGTTCGCGCCGAGCACGTTGCTGAGCACCTTCGACATGCCGTCGTACTCGATCATCTCGGCGCGTTGCAACAGTTTGTTGATCTTCCGCGTCTTCTCCAATAATGTCGACATAAATCTGCTCCTCTCAATTATTTTTTCAATCGGTTGTAGGCGAAGTCGTACAGATTTTCGCCGACGCTCGAACGCGGCAACGGCTTGTCCTCCTCAACCGAAACGTTCATTGTGAGCTCGGTCATCTCCGAATCGTCCGCTCGATAGAAATGCCGTTCGGCGCCCTCTATATATTTGCCGTCGAGCTTCTCACGAAATCGGATCGTCTCAAGCTCGTAGGCGACGGCGTTGATGATCTCGTCGGGTTGATTGGTGAACAGCGCGCGCAATTCCTCTCGACCAACTTGCGAATAGAGTTTGCGATAGAGGGCGTGGAATCTGAAATCGATGTCGGTACCGCCGTCGAAGGTGATGGTCGGCAGCGACGTGTAATAAAAATTGCCGTACTTGTCTCGAGTGACGTAATCCCAACCGTCGAGGAACGGAGGTTCGGGCTCGGGCTTCTGCGTGAAATGCGTGATGCCCATGACCATGCCGATCACCAGCAACAGCATCAGCACCGGGAAAATATATTTCTTCATGGCGCGCCGTCAACCTTTAAACTGCCCGACGTTGGTCTTGTCGATGATCATCGGCGTGCAAAGGTAAGCCGGAAGGACTTTCACACCGTTATCGTACGTCTTCACGTCATTGATGTCGGGCTGAATGCCTTCGACCACCGCCTTGATCATTCGAACGCATTTCGCCGTCAAATGATCGGGGTCCTTGCCGACCGTGAACGTCTGCTGCCCTGCTTTGATCCGTTCGATCGCCGCGGGATCGGCGTCGAGCCCCGAGATCATCGGCGGAGCCATGCCGCGCGCCTTCATCTCCTCAAGGATCACGCCCGCGATGTCGTCATTCGGGCTGAGCACCGCATGCAACGGCGTGCCGCCCGTGTAGTACGTATCGAGTATGTTTTTGATCCGCGTGCGTGCATTGCTCGAGTTCCAATCGGCGACCGCCACGCTGTTAAAGTCCCTCTGATTGGAGCGACACACGAGTTGCCCCGATCTGAAATACGGCTCGAGAATTTCCATCGTCTTTTTGAAGAACAGATGCGCATTGTTGTCCGAAGGCGCGCCCG
Organism: Selenomonadaceae bacterium; assembly: GCA_017477125.1. GTDB lineage: Bacteria > Bacillota > Negativicutes > Selenomonadales > Selenomonadaceae > Quinella. The sequence continues at coordinate 10,928 of JAFUXN010000126.1, read as the reverse complement.
CGAACAGCTCAATATTATAAGGTCCGCCGCCGTTTTTGAGATTGAGCGCCGCCTCGAAATACATGCCCATCGCTTCACCGATCGCCTCGTTGTCGTAGCTGGCATAATAGCTGACGGCATCGGTGCCGAGAATGATGCGGTCGAAGGCGATGATCGGGATATCATTCTCCTTGGCGCCCTTGAGCACGTTGGCGAGACCTGCCGAGTCGAGCGCACCGATCACGATGCATTGCGGCTTCTCCTCAATGAGGTTGGCGATCTGACTGCTCTGCTCGGCGGGCGAACCCGCAAACTGCAGATCGACCACAAAATTATCGTCCTCAAGGAACCGCTTGATCGAATCGCCGTTGCGTTGCCAACTGCCGGTGGTGTTCGGGAAGCTGACCGCGACAACTTTCTTCTCGTCATCGTCCGCGCCTCCGCAACCGACGAGCGTCAACATCATCAGCAGCATTGCGCTTATACAAATCTGTTTGAGCATAATACTTTCCTCATTCCGATCGAAATTCAATCATTATATGCGGGCGGCGGCGCCTTTCTTAATCTTGAATTGCGCCGCGGAGTCGGTGAGCTCCTGCGCCAGCTCCGACAACTTCTTGCTCGCCGACGCCACTTCGTCTATCGATGCCGATTGCTCCTCGGTCGCCGCCGATACCGATTCCGTTTCCGCAGATACATCCTTGCTCGCTCGATTCAACTCGTCCATCGACTCAACCAGCGCGTCTACCCTCTGCAGTGAGCGTTTCGCCTCTTGCAATATCCCTTCCGCATGGCTGGTCAGATCGGATACCGCCGACGCGATGTTCGAGAATGAGCTGCCCGCTTCCGCCACAACGATCTTGCCGCTCTCAACGTCGTCGGTGCCCTTCTGCATCTCCTCAACCGCTCGCTCGGTGTCCTGTTGGATCGTTCCGATCAGCGCCGCGATCTTGCTCGCCGCTTCGTTACAACCCTCCGCCAACTTCCTAACCTCGTCGGCGACCACCGCGAAACCGCGTCCCGCTTCGCCCGCTCGCGCCGCTTCGATCGCCGCGTTCAATGCCAGCAGATTTGTTTGAGCCGCGATCTCCGCTATCGTCCCGCTGATCGCTCCGATCTCGTTCGAGCGCTCCGCCAGCTTCTTGATCACTTCCGCCGACACCGCCGTTGATTCCGCTATCGCCGACATCTGATCGACCGCGCCCGAGATCGCCGATTCGCCCTTCGCCGCGATCTCCTCAACCGATTTCGCCGCCTCAACCGACGACTTTGCTTTGTCCTCAAATCCTTGGATCAGTTCAGCGAACGCTCGAATATCCTGCGAAGACTTCTCGACCTCGTGACCTTGCTTATTGGCGTTCTCCGCCACGTTCCCGATCGACACCGCCACCTGTTGAGTCGCCAACGCCGATTGGCTTGCGTTCTCGTTGAGCTGATTGGCGAATTGAGCGGCGTCGGTCGCGTTCTTCTGTATTCGCTCGATCAATCGTCTCAACGTCTCGATCGTTTCGGCGAACACATCAGACAAATGCCCGAACTCGTCGCTCGTGTTCGATCGCGCTTCGACCGTCAAGTTGCCTGCCGCCAATTCCTTCGATACGTCCGTCAAATGATTGATCGGCTTGAGGATCGACGAGCACAACGCCAGCGCCATAAACACCGAAAACAGCACAACGATCACGATACTCACGATCAAAATGATGCGCGTCTGATTGTAACGATGCTCGGACTCAACGGTTTCGGCATGGATAAAATCCTTCCGATTGTCGAGAACGCGATTGAGTTTGATGCCGATGTAATCATATGCGTCGCTCGACGTCTCGATGAGCCGCTGCGCCGCGGGAATGTCGCCCTTCTTGGCGAGATCGATCACCTTCATAGAGTTGGCTTTGTATTGCTCCCAAGTGTTTCGCATGTCCTTGAACTCGTCGGCGACCTTGCCCGACAACCGCGGCTGAATGTTATCGAATGTGATGTCGATCTGATCGGCGAGCTTGGTGGTCTGTTGAGCGGCGTGAATGCGCGCGGGCAAAGTCGTCGCGTCGATAACCGCAAACTCTCCTTGACGGTAATCGCTCATCGCTCTGCTCGACTCGGACGCGGAGATCACTCCCTGCAGGTGCTCGGTGGCGATGCGAAGTGCGCCGTCGTTGATGCTCGAGAGGCTGTAAGCCGAATACACGCCATTGACAACGAAGGCGATGATGAGCATGATGAAGACGAAAAATATTTTTTGTCGTATGGTTAGGGCGTTCAAGATAAACTCTCCTCCGTTCCTTCCGGTGTCTGATAATTGTATTTGTATATTTGCAGTGCGAAAAAAAAATCCTGCCGTCGGCGCGAAATAAATTGTGTTCACGGTCAACGGCAGGATTATTCGCCTCTTAATCGAAGTTAGCTATCACCAAAACAGTCGACAGACAGGAGGCAGCAGCATGAAGGTAATGGTAACGGGAATAACGGGGCAGCTCGGCTTCGACGTGATGAGAGAGCTCGCCAAGCGAAATATAGAATCGATTGGCGCCGCGCGGAAGGATTTTGATCTGACCGACGAGGCGAACATGAGATCATTCATCGAGAGACACAAGCCCGATGCGATCATTCATTGTGCGGCTTATACTGCGGTCGACAAGGCGGAGGACGAGCCGGAGCTTGCGATGTCGATCAACGGACGAGCGGTCGGCTCGATTGCAAAGATTTGTCGCGAGCTCGATTGCAAGTTGCTCCACATCAGCACCGATTACATGTTCCCGGGCGACGGCGTTGAACCTTATGAGGTTGATGATCGGAAGGCGCCGACGAATGCTTACGGTCGATCGAAGTTGGCGGGCGAAGAGGCGGTGCTCTCGACGCTCGAAAAATATTTTATCGTGAGGATCTCGTGGGCGTTCGGGATCAACGGGAAGAATTTCGTTCGGACGATGCTTCGGTTGAGCGAGACGCGGGATCGATTGACGGTGGTCGATGATCAGATCGGTTCGCCGACGTACACCGCGGACTTGGCTCGACTGTTGGTTGAGATGGTGCAGACGGAGCGATATGGCGTCTACCATGCGACCAACGAAGGATTCTGCTCGTGGGCGGAGTTTGCGGCGGAGATATTCCGTCAAGCGGAGGTGGCGACGACGGTTGAGCCGGTTGAGTCCGGCGCGTACCCGACGAAAGCGATCCGCCCGAAGAACTCTCGCATGAGCAAAAAAAGTCTCGACGCCGCAGGATTCGAGCGGCTGCCGAGTTGGAAAGATGCCGTCGGAAGATATTTGATCGAGCTCGCCGCCGAACATGAGCACGAGACTCGAAAGATCATCAAGTAGGATTTTGGGATCGATTATTTTTTGATGATGAGCGCGACGAAGATCAGATCGTCCTGCCCGATGTTCTCAATGCCGTGAACTTCGCCGTTGGGGCAGAAGGTCGTGGTGCCCGCGCCGATTTTGATCTCATTGCCGTTGTCGTTGTAGAGCGCCTCGCCCTGCAGAATGTGATAAGTCTCGGTGTTTCCGTTGTGCGGGTGCACGCCCAACGATGCGCCCGGCGGGATCGTCACCATCGCGAACATCAGACATTTGCCGTCGAGCTCCGCCGGCGTCAGCAGATGCGTGATCGTGATCTCGCCCTTGCCGCCCGCCTTGTTCATCGCCTTGATCGTATTCGATTCAATCAATGCCATCGCTATCTCTCCTCTGCTCAGTTTCGAGCATTCTATCAAAGTCCCGATGCGTTTTCAAGAAGGAAGGATGCCATTGGTCTACCTGTTGAAGTTCGGCGCGAGTTGGATACTGCCGCCGGGCATATTCATCGTCGCGTTCTTTGCCGTCGCCGCTTACTGCTTGCGCGTCAAACACGATCCCAAACTTGCCGCCGCGATCGCCGCGCTCACGTTGATGTTTTATCTGTTGTGCACGGGTTTCGTCGCCGAGAAGGTGATGGGCTCGCTCGAAAGTGCTTGCACTCCTCCGCCGACGATCGATGATCTCAACGTCGATGTGATCATCATGCTTGGAGGGGGCGCGTTGCCCGATATGCCTGACGTTGATGGCGAGGGTACCTTATGCTCGAGCCCCGCCAGTCGAGTGCTCGCCGCCGTCCGATTGCAACGACGATTGCATGTGCCAATCCTGTTGAGCGGCGGACAAGTGTATTCGGATACGGGAGCCGAGGCGAAGATAGCGGGTCGAGTGTTGCGGTCGTTGGGCGTGGAGGACAAAGACATCATCGTTGAGACGCGGAGCATCAACACGACGCAAAATGCAAAGTTCTCCGTCGAGATCATGAACGAGCGCGGGTTGAAACGACCGCTGCTGGTGACGTCGGCGTTCCACATGCGCCGCGCGGTGATCAATTTCGAGCAACAGGGCGTGGAGGTGATCCCGTATCCGACCGATTACATGGTGACGCACTCGCCGCAATTCCATTACACCAAGCTGCGTCCGCAATCGGAAGCGCTGATGTTCAATGCGATGGCGCTGCAGGAGATGTTGCGCACATTCGTGACCGAGGTGTTTAAGGTTTAAGCGATCGATTGGGAGGTGATCGTCGTGAAGGATTATGATAACCGGCTCATCGGAGTGCTGATCGTGTCGATCATGTTGATGGCGCTCCACATTAATTTCCTCACCGACAAGCGAATCGAGATCAATTTCATCGACACGAAAAGCGATGCCGTCGAACAAACCAAGTCCGTTGAGAAAACCGTCGAGCCTGTTCAGCCCGTCGAGCAACCGCCGCCTGCTCCTCTCGATGTTGAAGGTTCCGCTCGGTTGGTCATCGAGGCTCAACAGTTGCTCATGGACGGAGATTATCAACAGTCGATCGATAAATGCACCGAGGCGCTCAGATTGAATCCCGACAACATGGAGGCGTATGCGGTGCGCGGTCGCTCATACGGTTTCATTCAAGAGTATCACAAAGAGATCGACGACCTCAACAAGTCGATAGCGGCGGGCGCTGATCTCATCGCGGGACTCAACAGTCGCGGCTTTGCTTACATGTACTTGAACGATTACCAAAAAGCTCTCTCCGACTTCGACGAGGCGACCAAACTCAATCCGAATTTCGTCAAGCCGTACCTCAATCGCGGCACCATGTATCTCGAGCGGCTCCAAAAATATGATCGCGCAATCGAAGAGTTCAGTAAGGCAATTGAGCTTGAGCCGAATTATGCCTACTCTTATATTTCGCGCGGTGTTGCCTATTGTCGTCAAATGAAACTTGAGCCGGCGGCTGTCGATTTCAGAAGAGCGATCGAGCTGTCGCCGAACGATGCTTGGGCTCATTTGGATTTGGCGCTGGTATATTACGATCAGCACAACTTCAAAGGGAGTATATATGAGAGCACGAAGGCGATCGAGTTGGCGGGAGCCGACGATAACGACGTTCTCATGCAGGCGTACAGTATTCGAGCGCGTTGCCATGATAATTTGCGAAATAAGGCTGCCGCCGAATCGGATTGGAATCGGTCATTGGGGTTCAGCGCCAAGATCAAGAAGTAGAGCATGGGGGCGATCGTCGTGAAGGAGCATGACAGGCGGCTCGTGGTGGTGGTGTTCGTGTCGATAGTGCTGATGGTGTTCCACCTCAAATATATCAACGATAAGCATGTGGAGATCGATGTCTTCACCATAAAGCACGGAACGCAATCGGTACCGAGCCAATACGAGCGGCGGGAGCGGTCGTTCGCAAACAATGAGGACAATCGATTCGATCTGTCGGCTGCGTACAATGCGCGCGGTTGCGTGTATTTGGAGACGGAGGAATATGAGAAGGCGCGGGCTGATCTCAATGAGGCGGTGGCGCTCGATAAGTATTGGGCGAGACCGCATAACAACCTCGGGCTTCTCTACCGTAAGATGAGCCACCGCGAGAAACAGTTGGCGCTTGATCTGGGCGGTTGATGCAAACGTTGGAGGTGATCGTCGTGAAGGAGAATACGACGCGGCTCGTGATCGTGTTGATAGTGTCGGCGGTGTTGATGGTGTTCCACATCAATTTTTTGAGCGACAAGCACATCGAGATCAACATAGTCAACGATAAGCCGGCGGCGCAGACGATCGAACAGCCGAAGGTCGAACAGCCGAAGATCGATCAGCCGAAGGTCGAACAGCCCAAGGTCGAGCAGCCCAAGCCGACGACGATTGTTCAGCCTGCGGCGGACGACGTCAAGATTTTGGTGCAATCGAATCAGAAGGCGGAGGAGGCGAAGCGTCTTCTCTCGCGAAACAAGTCGGAGGACGCGATCAAATTATGCAATGAGTCGCTCGAGCTCAATCCGAACAATCCTGTGGCGTACATGATGAGGGGCTACGGCTATCAACAGTTGGGCGATTTAAAGCGGGCGATCGTTGAGTACAATCGGGCGATCGAACTCGATCCGAATTATGCGCTGGCGTATTTCAATCGCGGTGTGGCGTTCGAACATCTTTACAATCGGGAGCAGGCTGTCATTGATCTGAGCCGCGCGATTGAGCTCGAGCCGCTTGGAGAATTTGCGTACTTCAATCGTGGAGTGGCGTACTCTCATATGAACAAGAATCGGGAGGCGATTGCCGATTTCACGACGGCGATCAACATTCAACCGAATTATGCCGCCGCCTATCAGAATCGAGCGATCTGCTACAACTTGTTGGGCGACACCAAACGAGCTCAAGAGGATTTCGATAAGGCGAAGGAGCTTGGTTACAAATCGCAATAATGTCCTTGGTGGTGATAGTATGTTGATAGTGATAGAGGCGGGCGACGGCTCGGGGAAGGCAACGCAAACTCGAAAGCTGTACGAGCGATTGAAGAGCGTGACCGAGCGTCCCGTCCATAAGATTTCATTCCCCGATTATCAATCGCCGTCGTCGTCGCTGATCAAGATGTACCTCCGCGGCGAGTTTGGATCGCATGCGTCCGACGTTGATGCTTATGCCGCGTCGACCTTCTACGCCGTCGATCGGTATGCGTCGTTCAAAACGCATTGGCGGCAGTACTATGAGGCGGGCGACATCATCATCGCCGATCGATACGTGACGTCGAACATGGCTCATCAGACCGTCAAGCTCGACGATCCGATCGAGCGTCAACGGTTCCTTGCCTGGCTCGACGACTTTGAGTATAACAAGTTGAAATTGCCGCGTCCCGATCTGGTGTTGTTCCTCGACATGCCGCCGTCGATCACCGAACGATTGACCGCCGAACGTCAGCGGCTCGACATTCATGAGACCGATCAAAATTATCTCCGTCGGTGCTACGACGCTTATAAACATCTTGCCGCTCAATACAATTGGACGACGATCGATTGCGCACTCAACGATGCTCCGCGCGGAATCGATGAGATATCCGCTGACATCTTCGCCGCCGTTAGCGGGGTGATCCAATGATCCGAGAGGTTTTGATCGTCGAGGGGAAGATGGACGTGGTTGCGATCAATAAAGCCGTCGAGGCGGACTGCATCATCACCGGAGGCTTCACCCTTAGCCGCCGCACTCTCGACAACATTCAACACGCCTACAACCGTCGGGGCATCATAATCCTCACCGACCCCGACTCCGCCGGCGAACGCATTCGTAAATTCCTCACTCAACGCTTCCCCAACGCCAAGCATGCTTTCGTCCCAAGGCTCGACGCCACCGCCAACAACGATATCGGTATCGAGCAGGCAAGCCCTCAAGCGATCCGCGCGGCGCTCGAGCGAGTGCGGACGTTGAGCTTCGAGCCGACCAATGAGTTCTCCATGTCCGATCTGATCAACAATCGGCTCAACGGAGCGCCCGATGCGGTTGAGCGTCGTTCGAAGTTAGGCGAGAGGCTCGGGCTCGGTTTCGCCAACGCCAAAAATTTTTTGCGGCGCTTGAATCATTACGGCGTCACCCGCGCGGAGTTCAACGCCGCTCTCAAGGAGATTGATCATGGCTGATAAGATGATCCACCCGACGATTGCAACCGTCAGCGCCACTCGACACATACTCAAGCATTTCAAGTTGCGCGCGAGCAAACGTCTGGGGCAAAATTTTTTGATCGACCGCTCGATCGTCAACGGCATAGTCGACGCCTCCGACATTAACGACGGTGATCTCGTGCTCGAGATCGGTCCGGGCATCGGAACTCTCACTCAAGGGCTGCTCGAGGCGGGCGCTCACGTCATTGCCGTCGAGCTCGACAAGAAACTGCCCGCCGTGCTCGCCGAAACGCTCAAAGGCTACGAACATCTCAACGTGGTGCAGGGCGACATACTCAAGGTCGACATCAATGGGCTGATGGGCAATCGACCGTTCAAAGTGGTCGCTAACCTGCCGTACTACATCACCTCGTCGATCATATTGACACTGCTCGAACAGCGTCTGCCGATCACGAAACTCGTCACCATGGTGCAACGGGAGGTCGCCGAACGCATGGTCGCCAACCCCGAGACGCTCACGCCCAACGACTCTGCGAAAATCTACGGCGCGTTATCGGTGGCAGTGCAGTACTTCACCGAGCCGCGGATCATTTTCGACGTGCCGCCGTCGGCGTTCATGCCCCAACCCGAAGTCACCAGCTCCGTGATCGTTTGCGACGTGCACATTCCTCCCGCGGTCGCCGACGAAAAATTATTCTTCCGCGTGGTGCGTGGAGCGTTCGGTCAACGGCGCAAGACATTAATCAACTCGTTGATGGGCGCGGGCTTCGAACGTCAACGGTTGATAGAGGCGATGGCGAAGGCGGGCATCGATCCCAAACTCCGCGCGGAATCGTTGAGGCTCGAGCAATTCATCGCGCTCGCCGACGCACTGTCATGATTGAGATCAGAAATTTGACCAAGGCATTCGACCATCGAGATCAGAACGGTCGGCTCACCAAGAAGATCGCCGTCGATAATTTGAGTTTCGAGATCGAGCGCGGAGAGATATTCGGGTTGCTCGGCAAGAACGGCGCCGGCAAGACCACGACGATACGAATGTTGACATTGCAAACTCGTCCGACAAGCGGCGAGATTTTTTTTGACGGCGTGAACGATGAGCTTGAGATCAAAAAACTGATCGGAGTGGTGCCGCAGCACATCAACTTTGATCAGGATTTGACGGTTGGGGAGAACATGGAACTGCACGCCCGACTGCATCACATTGATGGCGAGATGCGGCGTCGACGGATCGCTGAACTGCTCGAGTATGTTGAGCTCGGCGATGTGATCAATGACAGCGTCAAACAGTTGTCGGGCGGCATGAAACGTCGGCTGCTGATCATTCGAGCGATGATCCATCGACCGCGAGTGTTGTTCCTCGACGAGCCGACCGTCGCTCTCGACCCTCAAGTGCGTCGGCGCATATGGGAGATGATCCGACGGTTGAAGTCCGAAGGCGTGACGATCGTACTGACGACGCATTATATCGAGGAGGCAGAGGCGCTTTGTGATCGGACGGCGTTCCTGTCGAAGGGACGATTGATCGCGCTCGACAGTCCGTCTGCACTGCGCGCGGAGCATGGGGCGTCGACGTTGGAAGAAGTGTTCATCGCATTGACAAAGAGTTGAGCCCTTCAACCGACAGACAGAAATATTTTTTGGGACGGATAAATTTTTGTGCTGAAGAAATTTTTTTCGAGGCTGATAATATTGTTAGGGACTGAAGAATTTTTTGGGGCGCTGACAATAAAAGAAGGGCGAGCCGCCCCGCGTTCAGGCGGGCGCCCGTACCCTTTCACCGCCGCCTCACACAATCTTATTTTGACGGGGACGAGAAAAATTTTTGGGCGCCGACAATAAGAAGCGGGCGAGCCGCCCCGTGTTCAGGCGGGCGCCCGTAATCTTTCGCAGCCGCCCCACACAATTTTTTCGGGGGCTGAATAACTTTTTCGGGGCGCCGACAATAAAAAGCGGGCGAGCCGCCTCATGCCGAGGCGGGCGCCCGTTCATTTCACCGTTGCCCCACACACCCCCATGTTGACGGAGGCGAGACTTTGATCGAAGACATCATCACAGTGTTTTGGCGCGATTGGATCGTTTTGAAGCGCCGTCTCACGAAATTTATTCTGTCGAGGATGGTCGCGCCCGTCCTCTACCTCACCGCATTCGGTTGGGGGCTCGGACGCTCGATCTCCGTCGAGAGCGGCAGTTATTTGGATTTCCTTGTGCCGGGCGTGCTGGCGCTCAACTCCATGAACATCGCGTTCAATTCGATCACGCCCGTCCACGCCGAACGCATCTACCATAAGAGCCTTGAGGAGTACATTCTCGCGCCGATCGCTCCGTCGGCATTCGTGATCGGCAAGCTCGCCGCCGCCGTCCTTCGAGCGCTGATCTCCTCGACGTTGATCATCGTGCTGTCGTTGATGTTCGGCGCGACGTTGAGCTCACTTCTCGAGCCGTCGACCGCGTTGATGTTCTTGATCGTGTTGATTCTCAACTCGATCGTGTTCGCCGAGATCGGATTTTGGGCGGCGATGACGATCAAAACTTACGAGGAGATGGCTCAGGTCAACACTTACATCTTGTTGCCGATGTCGTTTCTGTGCGGGACGTTCTTCTCGACGGCGACGCTGCCGACGGCAATACGAACGTTGATCGAGCTACTGCCGTTGACTCACACGAGCCAATTGTTGAGAGCGTTGTCGAGCGGCGGGACGTGGTCGATCGGATCGTTTATTGTGCTGAGTGTCTACGCCGCGACATTGTTTGTGCTGAACTTGAGAGCGTTTCGAAGGTTGAGTGATTGAGCAGTTCGGTCGAGAGGTTCGTTGACAGATCGATCTGATTGTCCGTGGTGTTGAGGATCGAACCGAGCTCGTCATTTTGATCGTCGACAAGCTCATCGAACCAATATGCCTCATTGAGGCTGAATCCGGTATAGTTATCGTTGACTATGTGGAGTGTTTTGTTCGATGCATTTTTGAGCGTCATCGCTCCTGAACCGACGTACACGATAACATCATCGCCCGAGCGCGTTGTCGAGAATGACGAGCCGTCGGTCAACCGAATCGTATCGTAGCTCTCG
>JAFUXN010000125.1 GCA_017477125.1 Selenomonadaceae bacterium | reverse complement strand
TTTAAAGGAGGCGACTTTGTTGCACACTACATTCTATCTGAGGAGGCTGCATTCTCTGTGCGGCTTGTTCGTTCTCGGGCTGGTGCTGTTCGAGCACATCTTTACCAACTCGATGGCAATCTTCGGTCCCGAAACGTTCAACGGTGCGCTCGAGATGATGGAGCTCGTCCCTAAACCAATCTTCCTTGGGCTCGAGGTCGGAGGCATCGCGGTGCCGCTGCTCTTCCATGGACTCTACGGCATTTACATCGCGTTGCAGGCGAACAACAATCCCCGTCGGTTCCCCTACATTCGTAACTGGAATTTTACTCTCCAACGCTGGACCGCTTGGTTCCTCGTCGTGTTCCTCGTTTGGCACGTCGGTTACCTCCGTCTCTACACTAAAGGCGTCACCGGCACACCGATCTCATTCGAACTCCTTCAGAGTTATTTCCAAAATCCCATCGTGGTCGTGCTCTACATCTTGGGCATGTTCGCCGCCATCTTCCATTTCTGCAACGGCATCACGACCTTCTGCATGACGTGGGGCATCACCAAAGGTCCGCGCGCTCAAAATGTCATCAGCGTCATCAGCATGCTGCTGTGCGTGGGCATGTGCCTCATCACCCTGACGTTCATGGGCAGCTACTTCGTTTATCAAATTTGACGACAGAGGAATTACGATATGGCTAAAGACTTTAGTAAGAAAAAGATCGCTGTGGTCGGCGGCGGTATCAGCGGGCTGATGGCGGTCATAAAAATTTGCGAGATGGGCGGCGAGGTTGATCTCTTCTCGTATTGCCCCGTCAAGCGTTCGCATTCGCTCTGCGCTCAAGGCGGCATTAACGCCTGCATGGATACCAAGGGCGAGCACGATTCGATCTATGAGCACTTCGATGATACGGTCTACGGCGGAGACTTCTTGGCTGATCAGATCGCGGTCAAGGGTATGGTCGAAGCGGCGCCGAAGATTATCAAAATGTTAGATAGGTATGGGGTACCTTTCACAAGGACAAGTGAAGGCGTGCTCGACCTTCGAAACTTCGGCGGTCAGAAAAACAAGCGGACGTGCTTCGCGGGCTCGACGACGGGTCAACAGATCCTCTACGCGCTCGACGAGCAGGTGCGTCGTTGGGAAGTCAAGGGCGCCGTCCACAAGTATGAGTTCTGGGAGTTCGTCAAGATCATCAAGAACAAGGAAGGCATCTGCCGCGGGCTGGTCGCTCAATCGATGAACACGATGGAGGTTAGAGCCTTCCGCGCGGATACGGTCATACTCGCGACGGGCGGTCCGGGTCAAGTGTTCGGGCGTTGCACGGCGTCGACGATCTGCAACGGCTCGGCGGTCAGCGCCGTCTATCAACAGGGCGCGGAGATCGCCAATCCCGAGTTCATTCAAATTCATCCGACGGCGATCCCTGGCTCCGATAAGAATCGTCTGATGTCGGAAGCATGCCGCGGCGAGGGCGGACGCGTTTGGGTCTACAAAGACGGCAAGCCCTGGTACTTCCTTGAGGAGATGTATCCCGCATACGGCAATCTCGTGCCGCGCGACGTGGCGTCGAGAGCGATCTATAAAGTTTGCGTGCACATGGGTTTGGGCATCAACGGCGAGAACAGAGTTTATCTCGACCTGTCGCACATCGATGGCGATTACCTCAAGCGCAAACTCGGCGGCATCTTGGAAATGTATTCGGAGTTCGTCGGTCAAGACCCGCGCAAGGTGCCGATGGAAATCTTCCCGTCGGTGCATTACTCGATGGGCGGCATTTGGGTCGACCGTCAGCACTTCACCAATATCCCGGGCTTGATGGCGAGCGGCGAGTGCGATTACCAGTACCACGGCGCCAACCGTTTGGGCGCGAACTCATTGTTGAGCGCGGCGTACAGCGGCACGGTGAGCGGTCCCGAGGCGATGAAGTGGGCGAAGACGGGCAACAAGGGCAGTGAGCTCAGCGATGCGGAACTCGAGGCGGCGCGTCGCGAGGTGCAGAACGAGTATGAGAAGATCGTTGCGATGAGCGGTTCGGAGAATGCTCATAAGTTGCATCACGAGATGGGCGATCTGATGTATAAGTACGTTGCGATCGAGCGCGACAACAACGGTTTGGATCAGTGCCTGGTCGAGTTGAAGAAGCTGTTGAAGCGTTGGGACGATATCGGTTTGACGGATCATTCGACGGTCGCCAACCAAGAGGCGATGTTCGTCCGTCAGCTGCGCAATATGATCCTGTATGCGATGGCGATCACCAAGGGCGCTCGTATGCGTGACGAGTCTCGCGGCGCTCATGCGAAGATCGTGCTCGAGAACGGCAAGCAGAAGCACGATGCCGACGGCGAGCTGGTGTTCATGGGGCGCGACGATGAGCACTTCATGTTCACGACGATCGTCAATTACGACAAGGCGACCGAGGAGCCGATTGTTACCTATCGCGAGTTCGATCACTCGTTGATCAAGCCGCGCGCTCGCAACTACGCCGTCGCCAAGAAGGAGTGATACAGATGGCAGATAAAAAGGTTCGCTTCGTGATCGAGCGGCAGGACGGTCCGAACGAAAAACCTTATACTCAAGAATTTGATGTCGATTGGCGCCCGGGGCTCAACGTGGTCGCCGCGCTCATGGAAATTCAGAAGAACCCCGTGACCGTCGACGGCAAGCGCGTCCCGCCCGTGACCTGGGAATGCAACTGCCTCGAGAAGGTTTGCGGCGCATGCATGATGGTCATCAACGGCAGAGCTCGGCAGGCATGTTGCGCGCTCGTCGACGAGATCGATCAGCCGATCCATTTGGCGCCCGCCCGCACCTTCCCCGTCATTCGCGACCTCTTGATCGATCGCTCGGTCATGTTTGAGAGTCTAAAAAAAATTCAAGGCTGGGTTGAGGTCGATGGCTCGTGGGAAGTCAAAGACGCTCCGATCCAAAATCCCTACACCGCCACCACCTGTTATGAGATTTCGCACTGCATGACGTGCGGCTGCTGTTTGGAGGCGTGCCCGAACGTCGGACCGCAATCGGATTTCATAGGTCCGGCGCCGACGGTGCAAGCGTACCTGTTCAACCTTCACCCGCTCGGGAAGTTCGATGCGCCCAAACGTCTCAACGCGTTGATGGAGAAGGGCGGCATTACCTCGTGCGGCAACAGCCAGAACTGCGTCGAGGTGTGCCCCAAGTCGATCAAGCTGACGACGTACTTGGCGCAGCTCAATCGCGACGTCAACAAGCAGGCGCTCCGCAACATGTTCGACAACTGATATCAACATCGGAAATAAAAAAGGCGTCTGCCTCCAAAAACGGGGGCAGGCGCCAAATTTTTTTGCGCGTGTTACGTCGGGTTATGCGCGGTTGACCATGTATTTAATGATGCAATCGATCAACTGACGATCGGGATCGCTGAGGGAACGATAGCCGGTGAGGTGTTGCTCTTCAACGTCCGTCGTGTCGGAAAGAGCGGCTTCCTCTTTCATGACGTAGCTGCCATACTTGCGAAGCGCCGGCAAAACCTCGTGAGTGATCCAACGCTTGAACTCCTTCGCCTCAGGCTTACGACTCTCAAGAATGAGACGGTACAACCCAAACTCATTGACGATATTCATCTCCTGTTTTCCGCCAAGGGTGTCGGTTGAAACTACACCCTTTTCGTCATCGTCGAGCCGAGCGACAGCATCACGAGAATTTTTAATATCGAGTGCATCGCAAACGTCCTTTGCTACGAACCACGGCTCGCCTTTGATCACCTGAGTACGAACCTCCACGCCGAGCGTCTTGTTGATCAGTTTGAGAAACTCGCCGTTCCAGTGCATCTGATCTTCCATCGCCCGCCGATGAGCACGAGCCACATTGGCGACGATTGCTCCACACTCGGGCGAACAGGCAATACGTGCTTTGGCTCTGCTGGCAGGGAAAGCGCGACCACAGATCGGACAGGTGCGCATGACCATCTCACCTTGAGCATAATTTTTATCGAAAGACGTCATGTTCGCAAACTGTTCGTAGGCAACGGGGAGTTTCGTTCGCCGCAACTCGGCTTCGCATTCGTCGGAACATGCAATTCTCAGATCGCTGCAGGGAACTCTGAAAGACTTTTGGCAGACGGGGCAGATGCGTGTGATTAATGCGTTCTCCTTGGCATGTCGCTTGGCACAAGACTTTGTGCAGTACTTCTGCAGAGAGTTGTTGGTCTCAAATTCTTTGCCGCATTGCGGACAAATACGCTTAAAGGACGCGCGGTTTTGATGATGATAAATTGAGTGATCGGATTTCGACATCATACGGAGCCACTCGATGTTGTTCTCGTCCTTATCGAAAGAACCGTCGGCATTACGATGATCATGATGGATCACATGCCCTTTGGGACAATCACCGTTGTGATATTCCCAAACCTCTCGGTGCAAGTACCTGGCGCCATTCATGTAATTGCCGGTGGGGTGCAGACGATAGTTCACGCCGTTGAATCGTTGCGTGCGGGCGTCGACCACGAGCACGTGACCGTTCCCTTCGTCGCCGGGCTGAGTGTTCGGAGCGTCGGGTTTGATCTTAGGTTTGATCACCTTCGGCTTGGGCTTCAACGCATTCTTCTTCGGATCAATCATAATTTTGACCTCCTATTTTGATCTTGACAACCGACGCCTCGCAAAGTACAATGAACTTGGCCTGGCGGGTGCGCCGTTGTTTTTGTATGTTATCATTATAGCGCCTTCCCGTTTACGGGTCAATATTTTTTTTGCCATCAAGTGAACTTTGTTTGTGCAATAAAAATAAGCGCGGCTCCCAACAACGGGGGTCGCGCTTTTAAATTTCATCGATCGGCTCAATGCTTGGGAGCGAGCGGCGCGAACATCACCGACAATCTCTCAACCATCTCGATATACCGACGTTCGCACAAATCATTCTCTCCGCGCTCAAGCATCAAATAGCACGGCGATAAGTATTCGCTCCAAATCCAATCGTAAATCCGCGCGGAATCTTCCCGCTCGTCGATCCGCTCGACAATCAACGGCGCCGTCCGATAATATTGCTCGATCAACGAACGCCCCTCGGGTTGAGCGCTCAACCAGCCGTCCCGATATGCCCTGAACGTCTCGAGCTCCCGACAATCATCGCCCTTGCCCAAGCTCCTGCAGACCGCCGTCGTGATGAAACATCCGCCGCCGCTACTGCGATTGCGTTCCCGCTCGCGCTCAGCATTCCATTGCAGTTGTTCATCGAGCGTCTCATTGATCTCCTTGCGCGCCTCCTCATTGCCCGCCGCCAGAGATTTTTTGAGCCAATCGACTGCTATGGCGAAGTTGCGACTGACGCCGCTGCCGTACCGATACAGAGTCCCGATGTTGCGCATCGCCATCGCGTTGCCCAACTCCGCCGCGCGCTTGTACCACCTCATTGCCTCGTCGTAATCTTGCGCAACGCCTACGCCATCGTTATACATCACGCCGACACGATTCATGCAGCCCGCGTTGCCCTTCTCCGCCGCCCGCTTGTACCAGTACAACGCATTTTGATAGCCGTTCTCCGTCCCCCTGCTGTAATAAGCATGTCCGAGCTTCTCGAGCGCATCATCAATGCCGTCGTCCGCCGCCTTGCTGTACCATCGAATTGCAACACTCAAATCCTTGGCGACGCCCCTGCCTTGTCGATAGCAGTTCCCCAGATTGTATTTCGCCCAAGCGAAGCCGCCCTCCGCCGACTTTCGATACCAGTACACCGCCCGATCGTAATCGACCGACGTGCCTTCGCCTCGCCAGTACATGTTCCCGATCCGATTCATCAACGCATAATCATCATTCACCTCCGCCGTCTGCTTGAAATACTTCAGCGCCTTCGCGTAATACTCATTCTCGTAGTACAGCCAACCCAACGACGAAACGCAACTCTCATCGCCGTTCTCGATGGCGCGCTCATACCAGTAGACCGCATCGCTGAAACTCTTGCCGACGCCGCGACCTTGCGCATAGTTGTAAGCCAGATTGTTCATCGAAAACGTGTCGCCCTGCTCCGCCGCCTTCCGATACCAGCGCGTTGACTCCCGGTGATCTTCCGACACATATTCGCCGTTCTCATACATCAAGCCGAGAAGGCTCATCGCCTCAACATTGCCGAGCTCCGCCGCCTTCTTGCACAGTTCGAACGAACGGCGCTCGTCCTTCGCAACGCCCTCACCGTCATCGTACATGATCGAGAGAACAAACAACGCCGTCGCGTCATTCCCGTCAGACGCCTCGAGCGCCTTGTTGTACCACTCGACCGCCTTGCCGAGATTTTTTTCGACGCCGTCACCGTATCGATAGCAGTAAGCCGTGTTGGTCATCGCTTTGACATCGCCGAGCTCCGCCGACGCCTTCATAAGCTCGAACGCCTTTCGACTGTCCTGCGCAACGCCGTCGCCCTCATGATAAATCTTCGCCAGCTCGAACAGCGCATCGGAATTCTTGCCGTCGCACGCGTCGTTCGCCCGATTGAGCCACTCGATCGCCTTCGGAACGTTTTTGACGACGCCCTCACCGTACGTGTAGCAATACGCCGTGTTGATCATCGCCGTCACGTTGTCGAGCTCGGCAGCGCGAAGGTTCCAAGCAAACGCCTCGTTGAGATCACGCTCGACGCCCTCACCTTTGAAATACATCATGCCGACCGAAAGGATCGCCTCATCGTCTCCTGCGTTGGCGGCGCGCAGGAACAATTTAAACGCTCGAGCGCTGTCCTCCTCAACTTCCGATCCCAATCGATACAACCACGCAAGCTGACACATCGCATCGGTCGAGCCGTCATCGATCGCGCTGTTGTAAAGCTCGATCGCCTTCGACATGTTTTTGCCGACGCCGTCACCGTGCCGATAGCAGTTCGCCATGATGATCTTCGCATCGGTGTTGCCGAGCGCCGCCGCCTTCTCATGCCACTCGATCGACTTCCTCAAATCCTCGCCGACGCCATTGCCGTATCGATACATCATCCCGACATAGACCATCGCATCGGGATTGCCTTGGTTGGCATACTCCAATGCCCGCTCGAAAAATTCTTCGTCGCTGTCAAATTCCTCGTCAAGCACGTCGGCAAAAGTCTCGTCAATCCATTCGAACTGCTCCGCAGGATCGTACATTGATTCAGCCATTCGCATCAGATAACTCACTCGCGACGTTCGATTGAGCGCCTCCAACGTCTCAATCTCCACGCCGTGGAAGTCCAAGATGTCATTGAGCGCCTTCTCGACGAAACTCACCACCGTCGCCTGCTCCGTGCCCTTGTACTTCTTGCGCAACGCCATCAACTGCTTTTCGAGCGGCGCCTCCTCAACCTCGCTCATCAGCTGACGAATTTTGTTGGTGTAGACCGCCGTCAACGCCGAGATGCTCACCACCACGATGTTATCATAACCGAGCGCGTTGAGCCGCCGACGCACGTAATCGGCAAATCGCTCGTAGGACTTGATCACCTCCGCCGCGTACATCTCATCGATCCGATTGACCGCAACGATCATCGTCCGATGCCGCCGCTTATTGTTGAACACCCGATATGCGCTGTCGAACAAACTGACCTCATCGTTGGTCAAGTGCGCCGAGTAATTCATGACGAAAACGCAGTTCTGCATGCGCTTGAGCAGACCTTTGACGACCTGACTGTGCTCGGTCGACGATGCGAAGTTCGGACCCGGCGTGTCGACGATATCAAAGTCGCGCAAGTCCTCGGGGAAATCGGGAATGAAAACATGCATGGGCGAAAGCGCCGACGCCGTCTTGCTCGCTCGACGAAATTCATTCGCCAGATGATTTTTCAACGCGTCGGGATTGTCGAACGTTCGCGTCTGCCCCTCGGTCTCAAGCCGAATGACATTGCCGCCGCCTCGGGAGTAAGTCACTTTGTTGGGCGTCGGCAACTCTGAACCGGCGGGCGAGTACTCGGCGCCAAGCACGGCGTTGATGAGAGAACTCTTGCCGGATTTTTTTGTGCCCAGAAAAGTGATCTCCGTTTGCTCGTCGGGAGTAGAGCCGACAATCTTATCGAGCGTCTTGAGCGCCGCATGAAAATTTTCGTCGATGATGATCGGCATGTAAATCCGAAGGTACACGAACTGCTGAAGAATCTCGCGCTTGAGACGCAGCATCACTTCGGGCGGACGATCTTGAATCGCCAGAAACACCGCCAACGTCGAATTGCCGTCCGCGCGCTCACAGATTTTCCTCAACAGCTCGTCGAAGTTGCGAAGGTTGAGCGCAACCGAGCGCCGATTGCTGATGAGTGACACCGTCGCGGGAACGGTTGGGAACTCGATGTTGTAAGCGGCATAAAAATTATAAAGGTCGAGCTCATGCCCGCGCTGCTTGCCGATCCGATCAATGAACGTCGACAGCTCATCGCGCTCGTCGAGCAGATACGCGCAATCGGTTTTGAACTCGAGCGACATGTTGTCGGAACTCGCCGCGATCACTTCTCGAAACCGCGGCAGGACATTCGGGAGCGTCTTCATTGCTTGCCTCCAATCGAAAAAAATGCGGGGAAAATTTCTCTCCCCGCGCGGATCATTTCCTACAACGAATGCACAATCTTATTGGCTTGAGACAACACATCAAGCGCACGCCGAATCTCCGTCGAGGTGAACGGCGCCGGAGCCGAAACGGGCTTGCTCGAACTCGGCGCGGGCTTTTCTTCGACGGTCGTTTCCTCAGTGATCGTTCTACCCTTGAACCCCAGCCCCACGGCGACAATCCCCGCGATGCCCGATATCGCAGAGACGATCGGACTGTCGCCGGGCTCGCTCAACACCATAAACGCGATCGCTCCAACGATCAACACCGCACCGACGATCACCAAGCCCGCGATCGTTTCAGTGCGCTCGACCTTGCGAACGCGTCTGATCGGTTGCGACTCAACCTTCGCCGACTGAACGCCCGCAGATTGAGTGGCGCCCCGCTCGATCGCGTTTCGATTGCGAATGATCTTGTCGAGCAGCTCATTGTCGGTCTCACTGTAATCGACGTTGATGCCGCCCAGCCCCAGCAACTTGACGTAGCCGTTGATGATCGTATCGCTTTTCATCAGACGACACAGGCGCGCAACAATCTGATCGTCGAGCGCCTCATAAGTTCTGAACTCATCGCCCGCGTCCCAATTCGGTTCCGCCAGTTCGAGCGTCGACAGCAATTTTTTCAAATCGGCAAGGCTCCGCTCGCGAATACGCCTGTACTCTGCGGCTGTAAACATTCGATCGCCTCCTCACCCGATTAGTTCCTTCACTATGTCATTGGCGAGTTTCAGTGACGCAATCGCGTCGCCCAACTCTTGATAATCGAACGGCGGCGGCTCGACCTTCGGCGGCGGAGGCGGCGGCAATTGCTTTTCATGCGCGTACGTTCCGTTGCGCGTCTTGAGCAATACTTCGATATCGGTGATGATGTTGTACGGCTCCACGCTCAAGAGATAATCGCAAATCATCTCTTTGATCTTCGCCTCGAGTTCCGCCGGCACCTTCGTCTGCATCAAAACCTTGAAACGAGAGTGCGGACGAATAAATTTGATGCGCACGTCGCTGTAATCGTTCTTGGGCGGCGCGGGAGGAACGGGCGGAGCCGCCGACGCCTTCATCGCCGCATACGAGTTGCGAATCCGTTGTCCGAGACCGTTGCTGATTTCCGTCATGTTCAGGACAATTTGATTGAGCAGTTGATTGTCGGTTTCGCTGTAGTCGACATCGATGCCGCCCAGCCCCAGCAGTTTGACGTAGCCGTTGATGATCGTGTCGCTCTTCATCTTGCCGCACAACGCCTGAACGATCTGCTCGTCGAGCGCCGTATAAATTTCAAACTCGTCGGCGTGATCCCAATCGGGCTTTTCGATGTTCAAACGCTCGAGCAGTTCATCAAGTTTTTCGGGACAACGTTCGCGGATGAGCCGAAATTCTGCTGCCGTAAACATTTCCAATCACCTTGCGCCTTCGCCGTAAAGTATGCTCTGCCAGAGCTCGAAGAACGGCTGAATGTATTGCTCGATCTCGATGAGCACCCGAATGTCGTTTTCGATCGCCCGCTTGTGCGCACCCGTCGCGTCCATGGCGGCGTCGACGTCCGCCTTGAATTTGTCGAAGATGTCTCGATAGCCGTCGCCGATCTCATCGCACTGCGCCTTCACGTCGGCATAAACGCTTTCGATCTTGCCCTGCACGTCGCGTTTCATGTCGTCGTGGGCGTCCTCGATGGATGAGGCGATGCGCTCATTCAACATGCGCTTGACGTTCGTCTTGAATGCGTTGACATCCGCGCGAACGACCTCACGGCTCTTCGTAACATCAACGTCCTCATAGTACGTCTTCCAAAACTTGACATGCTCCCAGAACCCTCTGGCGCCTCTCTTGCGCGTCTCGGTGACTGTATAAGTTTCGATGTCGGTGCGCTTGGAGCCGCCGGCGATGTTCGACAGATCGCCCGACGACACCGCCGAGCTCAAGCCCGTGAACGACGACGACAGTTTGTTGAGGCTGACGGGGAATTGCGGCAGAGTGAAGGCGCGCATCATGTCGCCCGCGACGGTGTTGCTTTCGACCGACGCCTTCACGCGCTCGGTGGCGTCGACGATTTTCTGTTGAGCACCCTGCACCGCCGTCTCAACCTTGCGGCTGAAGTTGCCGCCCTCGACCGCGATCAGCTGAACGAGTTTCTCCTCGGAATTTTTATTGGTGCTGACGATCAGATTGTCGAGTTTGGTCAAGAGATCGTTGATGTTCGACGTCCGTTCGCCGTTCTCAACCTTCGACACATCGTCTTCGGTGATAGGACTGTTGTTGATGATCGCCGCGCACCTCTCGCGAGCGGAGCGAAGTGCAGTCCGTTTAATGCTGTCGCTCTCCTCGGTGACGTCCGCCTTGGCGATGCGAAGTTCCCTGTCGTCGCCCGCGAGGTAACTCACATCAGACATTGCCTTACTGACCACATTGCTCAACTCGACGATCTTTTGCTCGAGATCGACAAGCCGCAACCGATCCTGTTCGGTGAGCTCTTGCAATCCCGTCACCAGCAACGCGTTTCGGATCGTCGCGAATTGCATTTCGCATTTGGAAACCACGCTGTCAACGATCTCGGTGTCAACCTTCTGCTCGCCGATATATCGAACGTGGCGCCAGAGTTGAGGCACGCCGCTCATGTTCTCGAGAAGTTTGGCGTCGCCGTCCTCGATTTCATGAAAGTCCTCGAGATTCTTCAACGAGTCCTCAATGAAACGCAACTGCGTCATGGTGCTGCTGTCCTTATGCTTGCGCTTGGCTTTTCGGATCGCATCGTAGAAAGTAGTGTCCTCGTCGACCTCAATGCCGTCGGCTTCCAACAACGCCAGCACCTTGTCGAGATAAAAACTCTGCAACGCCGACGTCCCGAAGATGACGATGTTTTTGTAGTTCAAATCCTCGAGCCGCCCGCTGATGTAATCGAGAATCCGATTGACCGACTTCTGAACCTCGGCGGCATAGCACTCGTCGATCCGATTGACCGTGATGAACAGCGAATAGAATTTATTCTTATCCTCGAAAATCGTCCTGATCTGCTCAAGGAATTTCACCTCATCGTTGGTGAGATGATTGGAGTAGTTCATGACGAAGATGCAAACGTCGGCGGCGTCGATGCACTCCTCGGCGATCTTCTGATGCTCCTCGCCCGCGCCCGCGAAGTTTGGTCCCGGCGTGTCCCAGATTTCATAGCCGTTGAGCTCGTCGCAGGGATAATAGATATTCATGTCGGGCAAGCCGCTGCCCTCGCCGGTTCTGCGTTGCGCATTATGAAATTCTTCGTCGATGAAATCATGCAACGCCTCGGTGCTGCTGTAAACGGTTTTCTGCCCCTTATATTCGAGCGTCAAGGGCTGATTGGCGTCGCCGGGAATGTATTTGATGACGTTGGGCGTCGGCAACTCTGAACTCGTCGGCGCGTAATCGCATTTGAGCATGCCGTTGATGACGACGCTCTTGCCCGCCTTCTTCGTCCCCATCGCCGCGATCCTCAACGGACGCTTGCGAGCCTTGCCGAGCTCATCGATCATCTTGTCGAACGCCGCGATCATTCCCGCAACGCGTTCCTTGCCGCTGTCGGTCAAATCCGCCGACGCCAGCGCCGCGCTGAGGTGTTGCTTCTTGTCCTCGATCTCCGCGCGGAGCCTCTCATAATTCGAGCGGAACCGTTCCTTGATGAGCGCCTTCCTGATCTCCGAACGCTTCTTGATGTCGATGTTGAGATTGAGGAAGACGGTCTGTTGAAACAGTCGAGCAACCGCCTTGTCCGCCCGTTCCTTCGCAACGTCGGTGTCGTCGACCACCACATGATAATCGTCGCGCGCGAGCATCAGCCCCTTGTCATACTCGAGCCGCTCAAGCAAATCGGCGAGACTGCGAACGGGAGTGCCGCTTTCCGCATTGCCGATCCGAAGTTCCGTCGGCAGTTCGAAGTTCACATCGTAAGCGAAACGAATGCGCGTCAAAAACGAATTATCCCGCGTCGACTTCGACAGACGATCGATCACATTGCAGAGCTTATCGTTGTAATCCGTCGAGATGAGATAAAATTTATCGGGATTGGCGCTGAGCTCCTTCGCCGTGTTAGAGATATTGCCGTCGTTGAGCGCGGCGGCGTTGAGGATAACGCTGTTCTCCATGTTCAAACCTCCATGCTGTCTGCGACTTGACGAATGGACGCGACGATCATCTTGCGCGTTTGGATATTCATGTTCTCCTGATCGATGTGAGCGAACTCGCTGTCCTTGATCTTGCGCACGTTGCGTTCGATCCAGTCATTGAAAATTTCTCTGCCCTCGCGCGACTTCGACAGCCCGTCGCGAATGAGGTTGATGTTCTTGATGACGACCGAGATGAACGCGCGTTCGAGCCCGATCGCCTTGACGACCGCGTTGACCGTCACATCGCGCAAAATCTCAATGTCGGCGTCGAGCGTGGAGATCATTTCCTCCTTGCAGGTCACCGCACGGAGCTTGCGACTTTTCTCGTAGAGTTCATCGAGTTGAGTGCCGAGATCGGAACCGGTCTGTCTGGGACGCGCGCCGATATACTTCACGAACGCCTGATCGAGCCGCTCAATGCGCTGTTGAAGGTTGGCGTCCCGCCACGAACTCTTATAGATCACATCTTCGATCCGATTGACAAAATCATTGAGTGAGCGCGTCGGCAAATCCTTCAGCACCACGCCTCCATTGGTGAGCATCTTCGCCCAACGATCGCAGGGCAGAGCGTTCACGTCGATGTTGAGCCCGCCGCAGACCGCCTCGCGATTCTCGACAAAGATATTCCTCAACGGCTCCTCATTGGCGTCAACGCCGGCGGCGGCAGTGTCGAGCCCTTCATGCGCCAGTATTTTTGCGAACAACTTCATGCGCTCGACGGGATTGTCTTCGACCTTCGGCGCATTTTCTTCGGAGCTGTCCGTTCGCATCGAGTAGTACACCGCCAGCGAAAATAATTCCGGCAAGCTCAACCGCACCTTGGTGAGACGTTGTTGCTCGGCGAACGGCGCGGTGATGAGCGTTTCGAGCGGGCTGACCGCAAACCTTTCGACCAGCGAATTGAAAATGCAATCGGAACCCTTACTCTTGCGCAGGAACTCGTCAAAGAGATCATTCGCCGATTGCTCCAGCTCCGCGCGGAACGGAGAATTACTGTCCATGCCCAATGTCCGCAGAAACAGTTCGACCAGCGCCTGACGGATTTCCTTTTGCTTGTCGCCGGTGATGCTCGCCGCCGTCTCGACGAGATTGCGCAAGAATCGAAGATAGAGAGCCTCCCGCAATTTCATGTTGACGTTGCTCAACGGATAGTTGCCGTCGGTGTCGATGACGCATTCGTTCTCGACGTCGATGATGAGTTGCTCAAACTCGTCCGAGTGCGGATAAATCGTTTCGATCTCGCCGACGAGCGACTTGCTGAACGGGCGCTCGCGGAAAATCTCATTCTGATATCGCCGGCTCAAAATGTTGGCTTCCTTGACAAAATCATCGACGCGATTGTTGAGATTGAGCACGACCTTCATGCCGTAATTGATCTGTTCGAGCTTCTCCGGTGTGTACTTGTCGAGAAGGTCACGCAGATATTTCGAGATGTCGGCAAGAGTTCTCTCCGCCCGCGCCTTGAGCACCGCAAATCGATCGGTATCGTAGTACTCCTTCATCTTGTCGTGCAGGATATCGATGCCGTAATCCATTTGCCATTCGTCAAGAATTTTGTCGGCGCCGGTCAAACCGCGCTCGCGATCGTCCTTCGAGAACAGCCCGTTGCGTTCGAGATAAGCCTTCGCCGACCCGACCACGACGCGCGGTTGAGTGGCAACCTGATGCTTATTGACGGCGTCGTTGATGAGCGCCGCCTTATTGCCCTCGGCTCGCTCCCGAGTGCCCGAGCGATCGAGCTGATTGCCGAACACAAATGATTTTTCGTTGAGACGAATGCCGTCCTCATCGCGAACCTTCCTTAGCATGTCGAGCTGCGTGCCGACGAGATTTGGATTGGTGCCGACGTTCGTCACCAGAATGATCGCGTCGGCGGCGGCAAGCATATCCTCCGTCTGCTTCTTGTGCAGTTCGGTCGGCGAATTGAAACCGGGCACGTCATAGAGAACCGTGCTGTCCATCTCGCCGAGCGTCGTCGAGTGAATGATCACCTTCTTGACGGCGTAAGGTTGAGCGCCTCGAATGACGCTGCCGTCGGCGCGCTTGCCCTTGAACCCCGTGATGAAAATTTGAAACGCCTCGCCGCTCCACTCGTCCTGCCCCTTGAACTCCATCGGCGCATGACTCAACAGCGGTCGAAGATCGTTTTTGTTTTCGAGAATGGTTCGAATGTCCTCAACGGTGGTGCCGTTGTGAAGTTCATAGAGCCCGCGATTGGATTCATCGTTCTCGACCGCCGACCAATATCGATTAAACGTTTCGAGCGTGAGCGATTCAAAATCCGCCGCGACCTTGTAGCCGATCGCGTTGAGCAGTTTTTTGAAGTTGTCGTTGAACTCCTCGCGGGAGTAGAAAAAAATCTTTGCCTCGTCCTCGTCGCCCGCTCTGATCTCCGTCGTCGTGTAGGTGCAACGCTCGGTGTACTCGGGCAGGACGATCGAACTGATGAGCGCATTGCCGAGCGTTGACTTGCCCGCCTTCTCGAGCCCGACCACCGCAACGCTGAACTCCTTGCTCTTGAGTTTTTTTAACACCGCCTCGTTACGACGCTGCAAAGTTTTGAGCTGTTCGCGTTCCTCGAATCCGATGATCATTCCGCTCGGATCCTTCTCGAACAGCAATCGGAACAGTTCCGAAGTCTTCTCGAGCTTCTGAACAAACTGCTCGCGCGCCTCCGCATTTACTTCCATGATACCGCCTCCAATCGTTAAAACTATAGTCAAGATGTCCCGCCGTTAATATAACACGAGCGTTGTGTTTCGACAAGTGTATGTTGAATGCACGGCAAGAATGTGTAATACAAACGTTGCAGGCGTTGACTTCATTCGTCGCCGCCGATACAATACCTTCAGTCGATCGACAATCCGACGAGAGGAATGATCCATATGATTAACAACGGCGATACCGCTTGGGTGCTGGTGTCGGCAGCCATGGTCTTCATCATGACGCCCGCGCTCGCGCTCTTCTACGGAGGCATGGTTCGCTCGAAAAATGTCCTGACGACGATAATGCAATCGATGTTTATACTCGGAATGATCAGCGTCGAGTTCATACTGCTCGGCTATACCATGGCGTTCGGTCCCGACGTCAACGGATTGATCGGCGACCTGTCGAAGATCGGATTGACGGGCGTGGGGCTCAACATTCTCGAGGGCTCGACGATCCCCGAACTGGCATTCGTCGCCTTCCAATGTATGTTCGCCGCATTGACCCCCGCATTGATCACAGGAGCCTTCGCCGAACGCATGAGGTTCAAGGGCTTCGCGCTGTTGATGCTGTTGTGGGCGGTGCTGATCTATAATCCGATGGCGCATTGGGTTTGGGGCGGCGGCTTCCTCGCGGAGCTCGGCGCGCTCGACTTCGCCGGCGGACTCGTCATTCACATCTTGAGCGGAGTGAGCGGCTTGACGATCTGCCTGCTGCTCGGCAAGAGACATGGCTACGGCAAAACGGCGATGGTGCCTCATAACGTACCCATGACCGTGATCGGCGCGGCGTTCCTTGCTTTCGGGTGGTTCGGTTTCAATGCGGGCTCGGCGTTGGGCGCAAACGAGTTGGCGGCAAATGCATTCGTCGTGACGCAAGCGGCGGCGTCGGCAGGCGTGCTCGGTTGGGTGATCCCCGAATGGATTCGCAACGGCAAGCCGACGATCATCGGCGCGGTCTCGGGCAGCATCGCGGGACTGGTGGCGATCACTCCTGCGGCGGGCTTCGTCGCTCCCTTGCCCTCGATCCTGATCGGATTGATTGGCGGCGGCATCTGCTACACGGCGGTTGCGGTGATCAAGGAGCGGTTCGGCTACGATGATTCGCTCGATGCGTTTGGAGTGCACGGGATCGGAGGCATTTGGGGTTCGATCGCGACGGGCTTATGGGCGACGACCGCGATCAATGCCGACGGCGCCAACGGATTGTTCTACGGCGAGACCGATCTGTTGATCGCGCAGTTGATATCGGTGGGCGTGGCGATCGTGTTGGCGGTGGTCGGTTCGACGATCCTGTTTAAGATTGTCGACAGCATTTCGACGCTCCGCGCGGATGCCGACGAAGAGATCAACGGGCTCGATCTGGTTGAGCATGGCGAACGCGGTTACACGATCGGATTGTTCACGGGAGCGCCGTCGTTCTTCGGATCGAATGCGGCGGAAGCAGAACGGAGTGATTTGAAATGGATCAACGAATGACGAAGATAGAGATCATCACGCGCCCGTCGAAGCTCGAGGAGTTGAAGGACGCGCTCAACGCAATCGGCGTGCTGGGCATGACGGTCAGTCAAGTGTACGGTTGCGGATTGCAGAAGGGGCATAAGGAATTGTTTCGCGGGCGCGAGTACGACGTGAGCCTGGTGCCGAAGATCAAAGTTGAGACGGTGGTCTGCGAAATCCCCGTCGAGCGCGTGATCGAGACGGCGCAATCGGTGTTGAGGACGGGCAAGTTCGGCGACGGAAAAATTTTCGTGTATGAGCTCAGCGACGCGGTTCGGATTCGAACGGGGCAGCGGGGCATTGACGCGATCAAAGATATCCCGGGCGAAACTCCCGAGCGTTGAGCAAAAAAATTGGAGGCGATGATGCCTCCTTTTTATTTTTCATTCGCCGATCAATCGACGCAACGCTTCGACCTCGCGCTTGTTGAGCAGACGATGCGCTCCGACTTTCAGATCGCCGAGTTTCAAGCCCGCGAACGACACGCGTCTCAACCGTTTGATGTTGTAGCCGATCGCAGAGAACATTCGACGCACTTGACGGTTGCGCCCTTCGTGGATCGTGATCTCGATCAACGTCTCGCCGTCCTCGATCGCCAACGTCTGAACCAACGCCGGAGCGGTCATTCCGTCCTCGAGCTTGATCCCGACGCGCAATCGATCAAGACGCTCCTCATCGACGCGCCCCTTGATCACCGCCCGATAAGTCTTGTCGATCTCATGGCTCGGGTGAAGCAAACCGTTGGTCAACTCGCCGTCGTTGGTCAACAGCAACAGCCCCTCGGTACTGTAATCGAGCCGACCGATCGGAAAAATTCTCTCGTCAACGTCGTCGATCAGATCGATCACCGTCTGACGCCCGCGGTCATCGCTCACCGCCGACAACACCCGCCGCGGCTTGTTGAGCATCACATAAATTTTTTCAACGTTGAGTTTGATCTTGCGCCCGTCAACACGAATGTCCGCTCGCTCGGCATCAACCTTCGTCCCGAGCTCGCGCACCGTCTTGCCGTCGACAGACACATGCCCTTCGGCTATCAACTTCTCTGCCGCTCGACGCGACGCCACTCCCGCGCGGCTCAACACTTTGTGCAATCTCTCTTCGCTCAAACGATCAGCCCCCAATCTCATTCTTGACGCCGCTATCTTAAGCAATTAGACTAGCGCTGTCAATGCGATAAATCTTTTCGACGGAGGGATTTTATTGGACAGAAATGTTGAGACGTTCCTGGGCTGCGATAACTCTTACGACGAGTCGCCGATTGTGATCTTCGGGGCGCCGTTCGATTCGACCACGAGTTATCGAGCGGGCGCGCGTTTCGGAAGTCGGACGATGCGAGCGGAGTCTTACGAGATCGAGACGTACAGCCCAATGCTCGACCGCGATCTTGAGGACGAAAAAATTTTTGACGGCGGCGATCTCGAATTATGTTTCGGCGACAGTCAATTGGCGTTGAGGGACATCGAAGATTTTGCGGCGCGCGTGCTCGACGACGGGAAGTTGCCGTTCATGTTGGGCGGCGAGCATCTGGTGACGTTGGGCGTGATCCGCGCGGAAGTTGAGCGGCATGAGAATTTGGCGGTGATCCAATTCGACGCGCACGCCGACCTTCGCGACGATTACCTTGGCGCTCGACTGTCTCATGCGACGGTGATGCGTCGGGTGCATGATCTGATCGGCGACGGCAATTTGTATCAGTTTGGGATCAGGAGCGGCGAGCGGACGGAGTTTAAATTTGCGGCGGCGCACACTCATCTCAACAAATTTAATTTCGACGGCTTGGACGACGTGATCGGAGCGTTGAGCGGGCGCCCCGTCTATCTGACGATCGATCTTGACGTGATGGATCCGTCGGCGTTCCCGGGCACCGGCACTCCCGAGGCGGGCGGCGTCTCTTATCTCGAGCTGTTGAGTGCGGCGAAGAGAGTGATCAACGGTTGCCGCATGGTCGGTTGCGATCTCGTCGAGCTTGCGCCCAATTACGATCCGAGCGGCATCTCAACGTTGACGGCTCTCAAACTCATGCGCGAAATGCTTTTAGAGCTCTCGACCAATCATCTTACCGGTGGCAGTCAATGACTTGCTCGAGGCGGCGGTACAAAATTGCAGTGGCGATGAGCGGCGGCGTCGACAGTTCATTGACGGCGGCGTTGATGGTTGAGCGCGGCTTTGAGGTGATCGGTCTGACCATGCAGTTGAGCGGCGACGACGACGAGCTTTTCTCCAACGATCGGCGCTGTTGCTCGACCAATGAGGCTGCCGACGCTCGCCGTGTTGCCGACGCTCTCAACATCAAACACTATGTGATCGATCTCCGCGACGAGTTCAAGGCGCATGTGGTCGACTACTTCATCGATGAATATCTCCACGGTCGAACGCCCAACCCCTGTGTCGAGTGCAATAAGTTCATCAAGTTCGGGGCGCTGTTCGATTATGCCATGGAGCTCGGCGCCGATTATTTTTCAACAGGGCATTACGCTCGGGTTGTCGAGCGCGACGGAAAATATTTTTTGGCGAAGGGCGTCGATCATCGTAAGGATCAATCTTATGTGCTGTATAATTTAAGGGCGGAGCAGTTGCCGCGAATCATTCTGCCGTTGGGCGAGCAGTCGAAGGACGAGACACGTCGTCGCGCCGAACAGTTGAGCTTGCCCGTCGCTCATAAACCCGACAGCCAAGAGATATGTTTCGTGCCCGACGACGACTATAAAAAATTCCTCCGATCGAACGTGCAATCGGCTCCCGCGCTCGAGCCGGGCAACATCGTAGATGCCGACGGAAAATCGATCGGTCACCACAACGGCGCCGCGTTTTATACTGTTGGGCAACGCAAGGGATTGGGCATCGCCGCGCCCGAACCTCTCTACGTCGTCGGAACCGATGTTGAGGCTCGTCTGGTGATCGTCGGGCATTCGAGCGAGCTGTTCTCGACCAAGCTGACGGTCGACAACGTTCATTGGATTTATCCGATCGAGCTGCCGCGTCGAGCGGAGGCGAAAATCAGATACGGTCCTCGGGTTGCCGCTTGCACCGTCAATCGGATCGACGATCGGATCGAAGTTGAGTTTGACGAGCCTCAACGTGCGATCACTCGCGGGCAATCGATCGTGTTCTACGACGGAGAGATCGTTCTGGGCGGCGGTGTAATCACTTCGCGTTGAGAAGTTTGTTGACGCTGTCGAGCGCAACGATTAAACTTAATGTGATGGTTGCAGGTCGGGAGGAGGAGATTTGATGTCGGCGATGAACCGCCCCCAAGGCAAGTTGAGGAATTGCAAAGCGTGCGGCAAAGTGTTCGTGTCGATGGCGGGCGAGAAGTATTGCCCGACGTGCTTGCCGGCGGAAGAGCAGAAGCGAAGCAAGATCGAAGAATATCTTCGCGAACACCCGGGTGCGCCGGTGATTGACGTGGTGCGTGAGGCGCGGCTGACGGGCTCGATGGGCAACTCGCATGAGGTCGAGGATTACATGTTCGTTGAGGGCTTGGTTGATGGAGTTCCGAAGCAAAATTTCTGTGCGTCGTGCGGAACGCCGATCGCCGACGGGCTGACGTATTGCAAGACGTGTTTCCAAGTGTGGATGAGGACGGTCAAGGGGCAAATGCCTGCGCCTCGCCCGATCGAGAACTACGATCCGCGCGATCCCGATCATGCGGCGGCGATCGATGTTGCAACGTTGAAGCGTCAAGCGATGTACGGAAGTTCGAAACCGAATCGTCCGCATGGTCCCGAACGCAAGCAGGTCGACGAGGACGAGCAGAAGTTGAGACGTTATCTGGGCATAGTCGATCGGGGATAACAACTTCAGAGGAGGAGATCAGATTGATAAGGAAGGGAATCATCTTGGCGGGCGGCGCGGGCACGCGTCTCTACCCGCTGACGGAAGTCGTATCGAAACAACTGATGCCGGTGTTCGACAAGCCGATGATCTATTATCCGCTGTCGACGCTGATGCTGGCGGGCATTCGAGACATCTTGATCATCACGACGCCGCAGGATCAGAAACTGTTTCAAGCGCTGTTGAGCGACGGCAGTCAATTGGGCTTGTCGATCAGCTACGCGGTGCAGCCGAAGCCCGAGGGACTGGCGCAAGCATTCTTGATCGGTGAGCGGTTCATCGACGGAGAAGGTTGCGCGCTGGTGTTGGGCGACAACATTTTCTACGGGTCGGACTTTGCGAAGTTGGTACAGCGTGCGGCGTCGAGCGACGAGGGCGCGACGGTGTTCGCGTACTACGTCAACGATCCTCAATCGTATGGAGTGGTTGAGTTTGATCGAGCGACGGGCAAGGCGATCAGTTTGGAGGAGAAGCCGCGCGAGCCGAAATCGAATTATGCAGTGACGGGCTTATATTTCTACGACAAGGACATCGTCGAGGTGGCGAAGTCGATCAAGCCGTCGGCGCGAGGCGAGCTCGAAATCACCGACGTCAACAAAGTATATCTCGAGCGCGATCGGTTGAGGGTTGAGAAGATGCGTCGGGGTTATGCGTGGCTCGACACCGGAACGCATGAATCGCTGTTGCAGGCGGGCTCGTTCGTTCATACGATCCAAACGCGGCAGGGATTGAAGATTTCTTGCATCGAAGAAATTGCGTTCCGAATGAATTACATCGATGCGGATCAGTTGATGAAACTCGCGGAGCCGTTGTCGAAGAACGAATATGGTCAATATCTCCAACGGTTGGCGCGGCGAGGCAAATAAAATTTTTTAGGAGTGATCACATTGGCAGTGAAGAAGACGAAACTCAACGGCGTATTCGTGATCGAGCCGAGCGTGTTCGGCGACGAGCGCGGCTGGTTCATGGAGAGCTGGTCGAAGCAGAGGATGGAGGCGGCGAATCTCCATTACGATTTCGTGCAGGACAATCATTCATACTCGGCGGAGAAGGGCGTCTTGCGCGGGCTGCACTATCAGAACGAGCCCATGGCTCAAGCGAAACTGATCCGCTGCACGCGCGGTGAAATCTTCGATGTGGCGGTCGACATCAGGAAGAACTCGCCGACCTTTGCATTCTGGTTCGGGACGATCCTCTCGGCGGAGAATCACAAGCAGTTGCTCATTCCGCGCGGATTTGCTCATGGATTTTTGACGTTGACCGACGACGTTGAGGTTCAGTACAAAGCTGATAACTTCTATGCGCCGCGCTTCGACGGCAACATTCGTTGGGACGATCCCGACATCGGAATCGATTGGCCTTTCGAGCCGACGATCTTATCAGAGAAGGATCGCAATGCTCCTCTGCTCAAGGATCGCGTGCGCAATAACGAGATCAACTTCCTGTTCGAACTGTTGTGATCGGAGGTCGATTGAGATGAATATAGTTGTGACCGGCGGCGCGGGATTTATCGGCGCCAACTTCGTTTACTTCCTGCTCAAGAATCGTCCGTCCGACAAGGTGATCTGTTTCGACGCGCTCACCTACGCGGGCAATCTCGAGACGCTTGCGACCGCTCAATTCATGCCCAACTTTAAGTTTATTCGCGGCGACATTTCCGATCGGGCGGCGGTCGATGAGCTGTTCACGACGATGAGGCCCGATGTCGTTGTCAACTTCGCCGCCGAGTCTCATGTCGATCGATCGATTGACGATCCCGAGCTCTTCTTGCGCACCAACATCATCGGCACGTCGGTGCTGCTCGACGCGTGCAAGAAGTACGGCATAAAACGTTTCCATCAAGTCTCGACCGATGAGGTCTACGGTGATCTGCCGCTCGACAAGCCGGAGCTGTTCTTCACCGAGACGACCAACCTCCACACGTCGAGCCCGTACTCCGCATCAAAGGCGTCGGCTGATCTGCTCGTGCAGGCTTATGGTCGAACGTACGGAATCCCCGCGACGATCTCTCGCTGCTCAAACAATTACGGACCTTATCACTTCCCCGAGAAGCTGATCCCGTTAATGATCATCAATGCGCTCAACGACAAGAAGTTGCCGGTCTACGGCGAGGGCAAGAACGTCCGCGATTGGCTCTACGTTGAGGATCACTGTCGAGCGATCGACATGATCATTCGGCATGGTCGCGACGGCGAGGTGTATAACGTCGGCGGGCACAACGAGCGGGCGAACATCGATGTCGTCGAGATGATCCTGCACATACTCGGCAAGCCCGAATCGTTGATCGAGTTTGTGACCGATCGCAAGGGGCATGATCTCCGTTATGCGATCGACCCGTCGAAGATCGAACACGAGCTCGGTTGGAAGCCGAAGGTGAAGTTCGAAGACGGCATCAAGCGGACGATCGATTGGTACGTCGAGCATGAGGACTGGTGGAAGAAGATCATCAGCGGCGAATATCAACAGTATTACGAGAAGATGTACGGCAACAGGTGATGGCGTTGAAGAAATTATTGTGCGCGGCAACGTTGTTGATGCTGACGTCGACCGCCGACGCCGAGGACATTCGAGTTATCCCGTATCCGTCGGGGCTCGACACGACGACGGAAGGAGCCTCAAGCGCGTCGCCCGAGATCAATCATGCCGATTCGATCTACTACACGGCGCCGGACTTCTTCAACATGACTTCGACGGCGGATCGGATCATCTTGCCGCATTATCCGACGTATCAGCAGAGCACCGAATACAGTTGCGGACCTGCGTCGGGCTTGACGGTTCTCTATTACTACGGCAATCGAGACTATGATGAGATGTCGTTGGTTGCGGGCATGAAGACGAAAGGTTATCCGATCGGCACGAGCCCGAAGGACTTGGCAAAATTCTTCCGCTCGATCGGTTGGTACGTCGACAGCAGTCTCGAGCACAAGCCGTTCGAAACGTTTGAGGCGTTTGAGGCGTGGGCGCGGAAAAATTTGAGCGAGGGCACTCCGATCATGGTTGAGAATGTTGAGTGGGGCGGGCACTGGCGAGTGCTCATCGGCTATGACACGCTCGGCACCGACGACACGCTTGACGACGTGTTGATCATGATGGATCCGTACGACACGAGCGACCATGATCAGGACGGCTACGTTACCAACAATGCGTGGCGGTTTTACTCGATGTGGTTCGATCACGGCGCGATTCCGAAGAAGCAATCGAATCAGCCGTGGGTCATCGCTCATCCTAAGGAGTAAGGAATGATGAGAGCAAAAAAATTATTGACGGCGGCGCTGGCGGGGCTCATGGCGTTTGGGATCATGAGCGTCGACATGTCGAACGCGAATGCGGCGACCCGCGCGGAGCTTGCGGCGATCAGCGTTTCGAAGAAGGGCAACTTTAAATACTGGCAGAAGAATGCTCCGGCGAAGCTGGCGCTCGTCGAATACGTCAAGGACGTGACCAATCCGCGCTCGAAAAATTTTATCCCGATTGAAGATCGCATTGCGGTGCTCGATGTGGACGGCACGTTGATGTGTGAGACCGCGCCGTTTTGTTTCGACTTCATGATGTTCATTCATCGCGCGCTCGACGATCCCGACTATCGAGCCGCACTCGAGGATCGCAAAAACGCCGAGGCGGTTCAAGCCGCCATCGACGCCAAGCACATGACCAATGATGTTCGACGCAAACATTGCATGTCGAATGCCAATGTGTTCAGAGGCATGACCGTTGACGATTATGCTGCATACACTCGAAATTATCTCGAGACGCCCGTCGAGGGCTTTAAGAATTTGAAAATCGGCGAGGCGTTTTATCTGCCGATGGTCGAGGTGATGTCGTACCTCCACGCCAATCAATTCAAGCTGGTGCTCGTCACCGGCGCCGATCGTCAATACACTCGGGTGCTCTCCGAAATCTTTCCGATCGACAACGTGATAGGCACGGATTATCAATTCGTCGCCGCCGCGCAGGGCGATAAGGACGGAATGGATTATGTGTTTGCGCCCGGCGATGAGATTGTGCGCGGCGATTTCGTCAGCAAGAACATCAACATGAATAAGGTCGCCGCCATGACGCGTGAGCTCGGCAAGAAACCGGTGCTGGCGTTCGGCAACTCGATGGGCGACTCGTCGATGATCTTCCATACGACCGTCGACAATAAATACAAGACTGCGGCGTTCATGGTTTTGTGTGACGACACGGCGCGGGAGTTTGGCAGTGCGCAGAAGGCGGAGACGATACGAACCAAGTCCGAGAGGTACGGTTGGACGACGATCTCGATGCGCGACGACTGGGCGACGATTTACGGCGATAAAGTTCATAAGGAGTAAGGAATGATGAGAGCAAAAAAATTATTGACGGCAGCATTGGCGGCGATGATGTCTCTCGGGATCATGAGCGTCGACATGTCGAATACGAACGCGGCGACCCGCGCAGAGCTTGCGGCGATCAGCGTGAGCAAGAAGGGCAACTTTAAGTATTGGGAGAAGACTTCTCCGGCGAGGGAGCAACTGATCAGCTACGTCAAGGACGTGACCAACAAGGCGTCGAAGAATTACATTCCCGTTGAGGATCGCATTGCGGTGTTCGATGTGGACGGCACGTTGATGTGTGAGACGGCTCCGTTCGCCTTCGATTGGTTGTTGCAAATCTATCGGACAAACGATCCGTCGTACCACGCCACGCGCGAGGAGCTCATGATTGCGCAAAAGATGCGTCAGGCGATCGACACGCATACGACGAACGATGAGCTTGACGACGAGAAGTCGGCGGTCTTTCCGAAAATCTTGGAGGGCATGACGCCCGCCGAATATCGAACCTACGTCAAAAATTATATGAACACGACGTATCTCGAGGGCTTGACCAATCTCAAGACGGGCGAAGGATTTTACATGCCGATGGTCGAGGTCGTCTCCTATCTCAACGCCAATAAGTTCACCGTTTACATCGTCAGTGGTTGCGAGCGCGAGACGTTGAGGGTTTTGGTCGACGGCATTATGGACATTAAGCCGAATCACATTATCGGTTCCGATCAAACCTACAAGACGGAGAAGATTGGCGGCGAGCGTCCCGACCGATACTTTATGACGCCCGATGATGTTCTCGAGCGCGGCGGCGGCTTGCGCGAGCTCAATTTGAAGACGAACAAAGTCTATGCGATCCAAAGGGAGATCGGCAAGCAACCCGTATTGGCGTTCGGCAATTCGATGGGCGACTCGTCGATGTTCACTTATACGATTACCGACAACAAATATCGGAGCGCGGCGTTCGTCCTGCTGTGCGACGACGTTGAGCGCGAGCTGGGCAATCCGTCGAAGGCTGAGAAGATCAAAGCGACGGCTGATCAGTACGGTTGGCACACGGTTTCGATGCGCGACGACTGGACGACGATCTACGGCGACAAAGTTCATAGGGAGTAACGATTGATGAGAGCGAAAAAATTATTGACGGCGGCACTGGCAGGCATGATGACGCTCGGGATCATGTCCGTCGACATGTCGAGCACTCAAGCGGCGACCCGCGCGGAGCTTGCGGCGATCAGCGTGAGCAAGAAGGGCAACTTCAAGTATTGGGAGAAGACTTCTCCTGCGAGGGAGCAATTGATCAGCTACGTCAAGGACGTGACCAACAAGGCGTCGAAGAATTACATTCCCGTTGAGGATCGCATTGCGGTGTTCGACGTGGACGGGACGTTGATGTGTGAGACCGCTCCTTGGTATTTCGATTGGATGCTGTCGATATATCGAGTCACCAACGATTCGTCGTATCGAGCGACGCCATTTGAAAAAGCAACGATCGCCGAGTGGCGAGACGCGATCGCCGAGCACAAGGTAACCGACGAGATGGACGACGAGAAGTCGCACCTCTTCCCGAAACTGTTTCAAGGTATGACGCCCGACGAATATCGTCTCTACGTCAAGCGCTACATGAACACGGTGCAAGTCAAAGGGTTGAGCAATCTCAAGACGGGCGAAGCGTTTTACATGCCGATGGTCGAAGTCGTCTCATATCTCAACGCCAACAACTTCACCGTCTACATCGTGAGCGGTTGCGAGCGCGAGGCGTTGAGGGTTTTGGTCGACGGGATCATGGACATCGAGCCCAATCACATCATCGGCACCGATCACTCGTGGCAGACCGCCGACCTCGGCAATGCTCGATCGGATATGTTCTTTTATAAGCCCTATGATCAATTGCAGAGGGGCGGCGAGTTGAGAGACCTCGACGTGCAGACGAACAAGATTTTTGCGATCCAAAGGGAGATCGGCAAGAAGCCCGTCCTTGCGTTCGGCAACTCGATGGGCGATGCGTCGATGTTCAACTTCACGTTGCAGGACAACAAATATAAGAGCGCGGCATTCGTGTTGATGTGCGACGACGTTGAGCGCGAGCTTGGTAATCCGTCGAAGGCGGAGAAGATCAAAGCGTCGGCGGAGCAGTATGGTTGGCACACGGTATCGATGCGAAACGATTGGACGACGATTTACGGCGACAAAGTTCATAGGGAGTAACGATTGATGAGAGCAAAAAAATTATTGACGGCGGCGTTGGCGGCGATGATGTCCCTCGGGATCATGTCCGTTGACATCAATGACACGCAAGCGGCGACCCGCGCGGAGCTCGGAGCGATCAGCGTTTCGAAGAAGGGCAACTTCAAGTATTGGGAGAAGGATTCGGAGGCGAAGGCGGCGCTCGTCAACTACGTCAAGGACGTGACCAATCCGCGCTCGAAAAACTTTATCCCCGTTGAGGATCGGATCGCGGTGTTCGATCTCGACGGTACGCTGATCTGCGAGACCGCGCCCTATTATTTCGAATGGATGTTCTACATTCACCACGACCTCAACGAGCCCAATCATCGGGCGACGCCCGCCGCTCGCAAGACCGCTCAAGAGATTCTCGATGCCATTTACGCGCATAAGATGACGCTCGAGCTCGACGAGAAGGAGCGCTACGGTCAAGCGGCGTCGTTCGAAGGCATGACGCCCGAGGAATATGCCGCCTACGTCAAGAATTACATGAATACGACGTACGTTGAGGGGTTGAGCAATCTCAAGACGGGCGAGGGCTTCTACATGCCGATGGTCGAAGTCGTCTCGTACCTCAACGCCAACAAATTTACATGCTACATCGTCAGCGGCAGCGAACGCGATCTGTTGAGGGTATTGGTCGACGGCGTGATGGACATCGAGCCCAATCACATTATCGGCACCGATCACACTTACACGACGGCGAACATCGACGGCAATCGTCCCGATCGATTCTTCCTCAAGCCCGACGATCAATTGTTGCGCGGCGGCGGACTGCTCGAGTTGAGACTTCAGACGAACAAAGTCTATGCGATCAAGCGCGAGATCGGTAAGCAACCTGTGCTGGCGTTCGGCAATTCGATGGGCGACTCGTCGATGTTCACTTACACGATCACAAACAACAAGTATAAGAGCGCGGCGTTCATGATTCTTGCCGACGACACCGTTCGTGAGCTGGGCAATCCGTCGAAGGCGGAGAAGATCAAAGCGACGGCTGATCAGTACGGTTGGACGACGATATCGATGCGCGACGATTGGAAGACGATCTATGGGGACGGAGTTGAGCGCGTTGAGTAGAAAATTTTTGGCGCTGATTGCGATGTTGATGATCTCGATGTTGAGTCTCCGCGCGGAGGCGGGACATCTCGAGGAGATCGCAGAGCGCGGAACGATCCGAATCGGGACGACGGGCGATTATCGTCCGATGTCATATCTCAATCCCGAGACGGGAGAATATGAGGGCATCGATGCCGAGCTCTCCAAACTGATCGCCGCCTCGTTGAAGGTGCGGATCGAATACGTGCCGACGACTTGGCCCACGCTCGCCGCCGACACCATGAGCGGCAAGTTTGACATAGCGCTGTGCGGCATCTCTCGCAATTACGATCGGGCACGGACGATGGCGATGTCCGACGGCTACGGCATTGGCATGCTCGGCAAGACGATCCTCTGTCGGAAAGCCGACGCGAAAAAATTTAAGAGCCTCGCCGACATCAACAAGCCCGGGGTGCGCGTGATGATCAATCCCGGCGGCACGAACGAAAAATTTGCGCGCGCCAACCTCACCAAAGCGACGCTGATAGTCAACGAGGACAACGCGGGCATTCCGTCGCAAATCTCCAAGGGCGCGGCGGACATCATGATCACCGAGACGGTCGAGGCGATCAGTTACATCAAGATGGATAAAAATTTGGCGGCGCCGTTGATTAAAGAGCCGTTCACCAAACACTCGTGCGGCATTTTGATGGCGAAGGGCGATCAAGACCTGCTCAATTATATCAACTTCGTGCTGGCGGAGCTTCGGGACGACGGCACGTTGCCCGCCCTCGAACATAAATATCTCGAGCCATGAGCACAAAAAAATTATGAGCCTCTCGGGGCTCTTTTTTTGTGCTCGACAGTCGATTTATGATATCATACGGTAATCGATCAAAACAAATCGGAGGTGAATTGAAATGAGTACTTCGGCAGACAAAATCCATGAAGCAGAGTTAGCCTTTGACCGCAAGCGACGGACGATCGGAATGTTCCTCGGACCGATCGCCGCCGTCGCCGTCATGCTGACACCGATCGACGGTTTAACTCTCGAAGCGCACAAACTCCTATCGATCATGACGCTGGTAGCGTTGTGGTGGATCACAGAGCCCGTCCCGATCCCGGTAACGTCGCTGATCGGACCGACTCTGGCAGTCGTCACGGGCGTGGTGCCCGCCTCCCAAGCGTACGCGGCATTCTCGAGCCCGATCGTCTTTCTGTTCATGGGCGGATTCATATTGGCGAAGGCAATGATGATGCACGGGCTCGACAAGCGCGTCGCGTTCAATCTGTTGTCGATGTCGTGGGTCGGGTCAAGCCCCAAGCGGATCATGTTGGCGGTCGGTTTGGCGTCGGCGTTATGTTCGGGCTGGGTGAGCAACACCGCGACCGCCGCGATGATGTTCCCGATCGCGTTGGGCTTATTGGAAGCGATCAGAGAGATGTTCGCCGCCAACGGCAAGGAGATCGATCTCAAACGATATCCGTACGCGACGGGCTTGATGTTGATGGCGGCGTACTCGGCATCGATCGGCGGCGTGCTGACACCGATCGGAACTCCTCCCAACATCATCATGCTCGGTTTCCTCGATCAGATGGCGGACATTCATATCGACTTCTTCTCGTGGATGATCTGGGGTTTCGTCGCGATGGTGTTGTACTTCATCGTTGCGTACGTGGTGCTGTCGAAGATGTTCCCTGCGGACGTTGAGAGGATCGACGGGGCGGAAGCGTTCATTGCGAAGAAACTCGCTGAGCTCGGCGGCTGGACGACCGCGCAAAAAAATACGTTGTTTGCATTCATCGTGGCGGTAATTTTGTGGGTGACGCCGGGCTTTTTGTCGATCGCATTGGGCCCGACCGATCCGATGCTCAAGATGTATAACAGATTGTTCCCCGAGGCGGTGGCGGCGATGGGCGGCGCGCTTTTGCTGTTCATTCTGCCGGTCAATTGGAGTCGGCGCGAGTTCACGTTGACGTGGAAAGACGCGGTCGCGGGCATCGAGTGGGGCGCGCTGGTATTATTCGGCGGCGGTCTGGCGATGGGCGGCATGATGTACAAGACGGGCTTATCGATTTGGATCGGCGACGGAGTGGTCGCGATGCTTGGCGGCGAGCCCTCGATGGTGTTGATGACAGCGGTGTTCTGTGTGATGTCATTGCTGTTGAGCGAGCTGACGAGCCACACGGCGGCGACGAACATGATTGGACCGCTCGGGATCACGGCGGCGATCGCGGCGGGCTTTTCGCCGATCCCCGTTGCGGTCGGCATAGCGTTGTCGTCGAGCTTGGGCTTCATCATGCCGGTGTCGACGCCTCCGAACACGATCGTTTATGCGTCGGGCTACGTACCGATCACCAAGATGATGAAGGGCGGTGCGTTCATCGATCTGATCGGCATCACGTGCATCACGATCCCGTTGGTGATCTACTTCGTCAGTTGGATCGTCGGCTGATCAATATTGCAATCGAGCATTGATTTCCTTCTGCAATCGATTGAGCGCGTTGCTGAATGATATCACTCCGCTTATGATCTTGGTGATCTCTGAGTCGGCGTAGAGCATTGCATCGGCACAACCCTTGAACTTCGGAGGCATTACCGCCTCGTCCATCGCCGCGCTGATATCCGTCGAAGTCATTGCCGCGTTATCCGTCGAGTTCCATTGAAATATTTCCTGTGCCTCCGTCGATAACACCACGTCGCGCCTCGTCGGCAGCGCTTGCGATTTCCTCAAGATCATTTCTTGCGTCGTCTTGTCATAGCACAACGCTTTCAATAAACTCCATGCAAGCTCGGGCTCATTCGT
Source organism: Selenomonadaceae bacterium (assembly GCA_017477125.1). GTDB lineage: Bacteria > Bacillota > Negativicutes > Selenomonadales > Selenomonadaceae > Quinella. The sequence continues at coordinate 20,483 of JAFUXN010000125.1, read as the reverse complement.
TCGAGCGCTCATTCCGACGAGCAGAGTGTCGAGCGTCGACGTGTTGCCGTTCGACACTCCCGCCGGCATCTTTAGGCAATCCCAATCGAACAGAGTATATTTCTTGATCCGCCAAGGATAAGGCTTATACGTCCGATATTCGGCAAATGAAAAGGGGCGAAATGCCACCCGCCCCATATCAAAATCTTTCGGACTGACCTCGTAATTGCGATGTATGCTGCGCAGCTCCATCATGAATTTAACGGTCTCCTCCATGCGCGCGCTCGCAAAGTACGAGGCTTTTCCGTCCTCTCGAAACAAATTCAAGCCGTTCGAGATCACCGCCTGCTTCCAAGAATAATCGTAGCACCCGAACTGATCCAGTTGACCGTCGCCGTCGGTGTCGCGCGTCACCCGTCGACAGATGTCAAGGAACTCCGTCCACGTCCAATCGTTGGAAGGCATGGCGATCCCTTCTCGAGCCAACAGACTTTTGTTGACAAACATGAACGTCAGCACACTCTCGCGCGGCAACGCATAAGGCTTATCTTCAAACAATCCGTAGCGATACGCCGCCGGATAATAATCTGTGGGATCGAATGTCCCGTCGAGCAATAAAAATCGCGTCAAATCCATCAGCGCGCCCATCGACGAATACATATTGAAATCCTCCGCCGGCACGAAAAATATATCGGGCTCGGCATCGTCCAAAAACTGCTCGGCAAGCCACTCGCTGTAATCCTCGCGCTTTATGCCGCTGACGTATTTCACTCTGACATTCGGATGCTCCGCCTCGAAACGCTCAATCACCTCGTCGATGATGATGTAAGTCTCGCCCTGCGGCACATTCCAATTGCTTCCCGCAAACAGCCCCAGCCTCAATTCGATCACTTTGTTCGCTCGATAATCGGCAACCATCAATCCGACCGTCAAAACGATCGCAACGAACCATACGAGCCGCAGGCGTCTGAACTTCTCGATCATAGCTCAATCATCGCGTTGACGGCGAGACCCGTTTGCACTGCCCAGATCGCCAGTTGCGTCCGATCCCTCAAATTCAATTTCGACAGCGCCGTGCTCAAACTGTTTCTGATCGTTCCTTCCGACAGCGAAAGTTTGTCGGCGATCTCCCTGTTCGACAGTCCATGCCCGACGAAGTGCGCGATGTTCCTCTCCGTCCGCGTGAGCTCCCTTACGCCGATCGGATCAACCTCCATCGCAAAGTTCACCTGCGCCATCTGATTGAATATCTTTACGACCTTGTTGACGATGCCGGGGTTGAGCATCGAGCCGCCGTTGATCACCGTCCGAATCGCCGCCGTCAATTCCTTCACCGATCCGCCCTTGAGCAGATAACCGCTCGCTCCATACTTGAGCGCGTAATAAACATACTCATCATCGTCGAACGTCGTCAGTATTATGATCCGCACCTGCGGATATTTTTCTTTGACGACCTTTGTGCATTGCACGCCGTCGAGATCGGGCATTCGTATGTCCATCAAGATTATGTCGGGCACCGTCGCCTTCAACTGCTCGAGCACCTGCAAACCGTTCGCCGCCAGCCCGATCACTTTCATGTCCGCATTCATATTCAAAACGATCTCGAGACTCTCACGAATGAGCTCTTGGTCGTCAGCTATCAGTATCTTTGTCATCGTGCACCTCCCGATTGAGCGGAATCTCCACCTCGACGATAAATCCCTCGTCGCTCCAATAATTCAAAGTGCCGTGCAAAAGTTCAAGCCTCTCGCGCATGTGTCGCAATCCGAACCCGGGCTTGACATCGTCGCAACCCCGTCCGTTGTCGGCGATCACGATCCTCAACCGTCCGTCGCCGCCCCCGATGCTGATGTTCACGCGCGACGCTCCTCCATGCCGATACGCATTCGTTAAACTCTCCTGCATCACCCGATAGAGCACTTCCTGTTGATCCTCGCGCAATTCCTTCGGCAAGCCGACGATCGTAAAGCTGACGTCCACGCCCGACGACGCCGCAAAGCCCGTTGTCATATTCATGATCGCATCTTTGAACGACAACTTTTCGAGATCGTCGGGACGCAGTTTTTTGATCGAGCGCCGCACGTCGACTATGCCGCGTCGAGCCGTCTCTCGTATTCGGATCAATTGTTGCTTGGCATATTCCGGCGCCGAATCAATCAACATCGTGCAGGCATCGAGACCGGCGGCTATTCCCGTCAGCGCATGCCCGAGTGTATCATGAATCTCTCGCGCCAACCGATTGCGTTCTCTGATCTCCGCCATCTGCTCTGACTCGATCGCATACAATCTCAACTTTTCGTTGGCGTCGGCAAGCTGTTCGTTGAGCAGTCGAATGCGCTCCTTCTCCTCATGTCGGTTCTTCACGATCATCACCATGTAGAACACGAAGATCACCACGTTGAGCGACGAAAATATATTTTTGACGGCGGCAAGGCAAGTCTGCATCGATGAATTGTAATAGGACAGGTACTCATCGAATCGGATTACCTTCAATTGAAAGATCGCCAGATTGTAATTTGCCATGAAGTAGAGCCCCAACATCGCCGCCAGCAAAATATATTCCCGATAATTGCCCTCATATCGATACATGAGATCGGCGGCGACGAGCAACACAACGCCGTCGTAAACGAGGTTCAGGCTGTGCATCAGTATCATGCAGACGATGATCTCGGAGGCGAACAGCATGTTGCGAATGTCTTTCCTCTCCGCCCGACGATAGAACTTCCCGAGGCTCGACAGCACGATAAACGATGTCGCCGACCACAATAAAATTTCCGTTGACGAGGCGGGCGGCGCCGAGATGTTTTCCAAAAACGATCGCGCCGTCATCGATTGAATGATCTTCCGTTGAGTGATGCACATGAAAATCGCAAGGCTCATCACGACGAACGCGTTGTAGACGTAGAGCAGTCGGAGCATGGCGGATATCATGGTGAAGTCGCGGCGTTTCAAATCAATCCCAGCCTTCGATGTTGACGCTCGAAATATTTTCTTCCGAAATCAGATTGGTCGGCAACTGTATGAGATGCTCAACCGTCTCGCCGTTCAAAATCCTGTAAGCCTGCTCCGCCGCCAGCCGACCGATACTGCGCGGAGATTGAGCGGCGGTGGCAGTCATGCGCTTGTAGAGGATCATTTCCTTGGTCTCGGGCACGCCGTCGACGCCGTAGACCGATACATCATTCAATCGCCCCGCGTTCTGCAACGCCGCGATCGCTCCCATCGCCGCTGGATCGTTGAGCGCCATGACGATATTGATCTCGGGGTGGCGATTCAACATGCCTTCCATTGCGGGCATTGCAAGCTCCAGTTGTCCAAGGCATTCGGCTTCGTCGACGACAATAAAATTCGGATTGCCCGACAGAGTATCGAGAAAACCTTGAATGCGATCGACCGAAGAATACGCTTGAGAGTGTTTGAGCAGAGCAATGTTCCCGCCGTCGGAATGACTGAGGAGATGACGAGCGCATTGCACTCCGGCAGAATAATTATCTGAAACGATCGTGCAGGCGACGTATTTATCATCTTCGACGTTGGTATCAATGGCGATGATCGGGATTTGAGCGTTGTAGGCGAGCTTGAGCGCGGGCTCGATCTCCTGCCAATCGACGGGGTTGATGAAGATCAGTTCGACGCCGAGCTCGATCAACTCTCTGATTTCCTCGATCTGATGATTGACGTCGAGCGCGGGATCACGCGAGATCAATATGCCTCCGTGATTTTCGACGGCAGTTCTGATCTCTTCATCGATGATCTCATAGAACGGATTGTTGAGCGTCATGTAGACGGCGCCGAACTTGCGTCGATTTTCGTTCTGTCGGATCGAGTAATCGGTTTGAGCGAGATGAATGAACACGAAGGCGCTCAACACCGCGCCGACGATTATCAGCCACGAAAACTTTTTCATGTAATGCCTCATGTCGATCAATGATACTACAAAAGCAGCCTCGAATAAACACCGAAGCTGCTTTAATAATTTTAGGGGGGAATCTACCGAGCTGTCGAATTAAGCGAAGAGACCGATTGCGTAGCCGATAATGCCGAGCGCAAAAAGTCCGATGATGACGAGCAGAGGGTTCATGCCCGCCTTTAAGAGTTTCATGCATGCGAACGTCATGAGCAACGGTACGATGCTTGGCATTAAGCTGTCGAAGATCGTCTGCAGGGTCGTCACGACGTGCTCACCCATTGCGTTGTCGTATTCGGAAATGACGAGCGGCATGTTGACACTCGTCCACTTGGCGACAAGCGCTCCCATAACCAGCAAGCCGAGCACCGACGCGCCTTCGGTGAGGAAATGCATTTCGTTGCCGCCAATGTTCTCGACGAGCTGAGTGCCTTTACTGTAACCGTATTGAACGCCGTACCAATGTGTTGCGAGGCGGATCGCGTTGAAGGCGACGAAGAAGATCAACGGTCCGATCAACGAGCCCGTCAATGCGATGCCGGCGCCGAGCGCCGCGAGCACCGGTCGAATGGTGCCCCAGAAGATCGGATCACCCACGCCCGCCAACGGTCCGATCAAACCGACCTTGACGCCCGAGAGCGTTGCGGGACTGATATCGGCTCCGTTGGCGCGTTTCTCCTCCATCGCGCCGATGATACCCATGATCGCCGCCGCCACAAACGGTTGCGTGTTGAAGAATTCCAGATGACGTTTGAGCGCGGCTTTGAGCTCGTCGCCCTTATAAATGCGTTTGAGGATCGGGATCATCGAGACGCAGAACCCGATCGACTGCATGCGCTCGAAGTTGAAGGAGCCGAGCAGGAAATTTGATCTGATAAACGTCCAAAAGAGGTCGTTCTTGGTTACTTTCTTTTCTTCCATTGAGCTCACCTCCCTACATCAAATCGGAGTCGTCGATATCGTCATCGGCACCGCCGCCTCCTCCGCCGCCGGTCATAGCCGCCTCTTGAATGGCGATGTCCTTCTGCATGTCCTTAATGTGGAAGTAAGCGCAGATGGCACCGATTGCGCCGAATCCGATCAGGTTGACGTCGGTGAAGACGGCGATCAGGAAGCCGAGGAAGAAGTACACCATGAGCTTTTGAGCGTTCATGAGATTTATGACCATGGCATAACCGACAACGACGATGAAACCGCCGGCGACTTGGAGACCGCGCGTAATGACTTCGGGGATCGAATTGAGTGCGTTATTGACTGTGTCGGTGCCGGCGACCATGGCGATGGCGACGGCGGGAAGAGCCACGCGCAGAGCTTGAAGAATGAGACCGGCGAGGTGGCAGAGTTCAATGCCGCGAGTGTTGCCTTCGTCGGCATATTTATCTGCAAGGTGCTGGAAGAAGACGGTGATCGTCCGCACGAAGATCGTCAAAACTTGACCGGCGGCGGCGAGAGGAACGGCAAGCGCAATGCCCGCGCCGATACTTTGATGCCCGACGATGACAAGGATCGCGGAGACGACGGAGGCAAGCGCGGCGTCGGGAGCCATGGCGGCGCCGACGTTCATCCAACCGAGCGCCATCATCTCGAGCGTGCCGCCGAGGATAACTCCGGTGGTGGTGTCACCGAGCACCATGCCGGTCAATGTGCACGCGATGATCGGGCGATGGAATTGAGCTTCGTCGAGCACCGACGCCATGCCCGTGATCGCCGCCACGATGAACAGGAGTATCAACTGAACTTCAGACATTTGAACACCCCCAACAATGCAATTTGAAACTCTTAGTGTTACGCGAGACCTTTGGCTTTAAGAGCTTCCATGGCATCGACCTTGGGATCGTTGGCGAGCTTTCTCATCTCGACCTCAATGCCCATGCCGACGAGTTCTTTGATCGCGGCAACGTCCTCAGCATTGACGGCAACGGCTTGAGAGATCATCGTATCGCCGTCCTTGAAGCACTTGCCGCCGAGATTGACGGACTTGAACGGAATGCCACCCTTGACCGCGCGGAGCACGTCGGCGGGATTGGTGAACAAGAACAGCGTCTTGAACGATTCGTATTTGGGATTTTTGTAAGCCTCGATTGCTTTGTCGACGGGAATGACATACGCTTTGAGTCCGGGAGGCGCAACTTGCAGGAGGAGTTTCTTGCGGAGCTCGTCCTTGGCGACATCGTCCGAGCAGCACATGATGCGGTTGCAGCCGGTCACCTTCGACCAGACGGTAGCGACTTGACCGTGAATGAGACGATCATCGATGCGGCAGAATGCAATTTCCATGATTGGAACCACCTTTCGTTGAATTAATAATCCGCGCGGAGCATTTGATTAGAGCTCGTCATCGTCGGTTGCGGCGTTGAGACTTTCGTAGGACGCGGAGAGTACTCCGTCCTTGCCGGCGGCGATCGCTTTCTCGACCAACTGATCGATCTCGAGCGAACCGTCGTCGCCGATCTGTTCGCTGACCATCGCGATCAACATCGGCAGATTGACGCCCGCCACGATCGCATAATCCTGATTGCCGACGACCAATCGGCACGCCGCGTTGTACGGACTGCCGCCGAGCAGGTCATTCAAGAACAGCACGCGATCGGGATTGCCCAACTCTTTGATGGCGTCCTCGTACTTCTCGACGACATCATCGGGACCTTCGCCGGGTACGAGCGTAACCGCCCGCACGTTGGGCTGATCTCCGCAGATCATCTCGCACGTCTTGAGCAACTCCGTCGAGAACAACCCATGCGTTCCGATGATTGACGATCATAATGTTTGAGCATGAAAAAAACGCCCGCCCTCAACGCGGAGGACGAGCGCCTTGTGATCAGATCGGCAGGAGGAAAGCGATCAACGGCACAACGTACATGGCGAGCGTCAACCCGATGGCGAGCATCAGATACATGCAACCGATCGGAAGGTCGAGAGCCGAGGCGAAATCTTTTCTCCGCCACACCATGATCGCGAGCGGCAATCCGAAGGCGCTCACCAAGAGCCCGCGGTCGATGCCCGGCGTCAAGAATTTCAATTGAACATCACTCATACCCTTCGGGACTTCGAAACCGATGAAGCCGCCGAAGATTTTTTTTGTCTGAACCTCGGCGCCGTTGAGCATGCAATGCCAACCGTTATCGAAGGGGATCGGCAAGAAGATCGTCTCATCGTTGAGCGCATTGACTTTCATCGACACGGAAGCATCGCCGAAAGATGTGATCGCGACGGAGCTTTCACGGTTGAGCTCATCGAAAGCGTCACTCATCAAATTGATGTCGAGCCCACCGACGTGAATGCCGTCGTTGAAATCGTAATCGTCGACGGTCTCAAAGGTGAGCTCAATGGTCTCGTCGTTGAACGTACCCAGATCGACCAGGTAACCGTTGTAGTCGACGGGGTAAATGCGATTTTCGGGCTCGGTCAGATTGGGAATGAACACGTCGGCGCCGTTGAGCTTGACGGTGAAATGTCGACGGTCTTCACCCTCGGCGGGATTGTCTTGCTTATCGCCGTAGAAGTAAATCTCGCGTCGACTGACGACGTTGAGCGTGAGCTTGCCTTCGACAGGTCCGCGCGGATGTCCAGCGATGTCAAGGCGGTGCTCAATCGTTTCGACCTCGACGGGATATTGAGTGATGAGCCTGTCGTCGCGAGCGGTGATCGATTTGAAGATCGCATTTTGGAAGGCGAAGGCGTTATCGATGATGTCAACGTCGTGGTCGACGGGCAGACCGACGGGGAGCGTAAAGCGATGGTCGAACCAACGGACGGCTTTGATATCGTTGTTCTCGACGTAGAGATCATCGCCGAGCTCTTTGTCGAGAGTGAAGACCGATCGAACATTGATCAGCGCGTCGGAGAAGACGGTGCCGCCGTTGTCCGCTACGTATTGCCCGCCGGTATGCGTGTGCCCGAGCGCGGAGTAAACAGCCTTGGCGGGTTTTGACATGCCGCCGTAGAAAGCGCCGATGGAATTTGTCTCGGTGATGAAGGCATAGTTATTTCCGAATGCGCCGTCGAAATCTCGAGCGCGGGTCAGGCGATCGATTTTTGAATGATCGAGTTCGCGATCGAGCTCGCCGGCGGTGAAGAAGTATCGGTTGAACTCCTCGATGTTCCAATGGGTAGTGCTTTGATGTTTGCTGTAAGCGTAGCCGTCGAACTTTGGAGCGAACCACGGATATTGCATGATGGCGATCTCGAGCACAACCATGGCGGAGACGACTTGCCAACGAGTTGGGCGCCAGATAGAGACGATGTAAAGTATCAGCCAGAAGAAGCAGACGACGGAACCGACGGTTAACAACGTGACCTGGCTGGTGCCGTACTTGTCTGCGGCGATGGCGGCGAGCACGACGATGGCGATGGCGGTAGCGATCGGCAGGGCGAATTTTTTTGATTGCGGCTCGTCGAGGATAGAGGGCTTGAGCTCGATGGAGGCGAGCATGATTTCGAGCATGACGAAGTTGACGATGAAACCGAATCTGATGGGCCACTCTTGACGCGAGCCGCCGTGCATGAGCAGTTCGGAGCCCGGGACGAATGAGGCGAGCACGATGATAGAGAACAGCAGTTTATAGTAGAGGCTCAACCTTCGCCAAGACATGATCGTGACGGCGAGGGGCAGCGCGCTGAAACACACAAAGTTGATCGCCCAAACCAATTGTTGAAACACGTAATCCCAATTGAAGATATGATATTTGTTGACGGCGTTGAGATAATATTTGAGGAGACCAATTTGACTGCCGTTGCTCAAACGGTCGGAAGCAAACATTGAGACGAGCGAAGGCATGTAGAACAAAGCGCTCAAGGACAAGGCGGCGACGGTCGAAAGGGTGAGCAGTCGGCTCTTGCTCAAAAACTCTTCGCGGTCGATCGTATGGAAGCGAGCGAGGGAGGCGAAGAACATGAACATGCAGACCATGGCGCCGACGTAATAACTCTTGCTGACGACGAGGGTGAGCATGACGATGTAGAGCAGGGGCTTTCGTTGTTCGAGCAGACGATAGAACCCGAGCATGAGGATCGGGAAGAGGATCGCGCAATCGAACATGACATACTCGATATGATAATGGACGAGGACGCATGACGAGGAGCCGTAGAGAACGGCGGCGAGGATTTTAAATTGGCGTTGAACGTTGAAGCGATTGGTGAAGGCGTACATGGCGAGCGCCATGCAGATCATCTTGAACAGGATCAGGATCGAGAAGAACTGAAAAATATTTTGGCGGTCGGTGAGGAGAATGGGGAGGTTGAAGGGCGCGAGCAACAGCGGCAGATTCCATGAGGGGACTCCGCCGAGGATATGCCAATCGATGGACGCGACGGAGAAGTTATGAAACAGATCCCATTGATTGTAAAGGTAGGGCAGCCCTTGAGCGGTCATGTCGCCCCAAGCGTTGACGCGGTCGCCGAAGGGGTAAATGCCCTTGAGTGCGAAGACCGTCAGAGTGATCGCAATGAGAACGGCGATGATGACAGAGGCGTTGATGATATGGTATCGCATAAAAAAAAATCCTTTCGATCAGGACACAGAGAAAATGATGACGCCGACGGTGATCAAAGCGAGAGCAAAGATTTTTCGTCGAGTGATCTTCTCGTCGAGCAGTCGGGCGCTCATCGCGGTGACGTAGATATAGCCCATTGAGCCGAGCACGGAGCCGAGCGACAAGGGCAGGACTTTGTAGACGTAGATGGTGGGGAAGGTGGTGGCGAAGAGAATGATGTAAGCGCCGATCACCAACGGGTTGAGGTAATCGTTGATGGGCGAGGCGTTTTTGACTTGGGCGGCGCGCTTTAACATGATTTGAGCGAAGGCGGAGACGATCAAAATGATTTGGAGTATGAGCGCCGAAATGAAAATATCCAATTAAAGTTCCTCGGAAGCGGCGAAGAGAATGACGCCGGCGACGATGATGATGACGCCGATGATTTTACCGATTGATATAGGCTCGTCGAAGAAGGCGACGCCCCAAATGACGACGTAGATGAGCCCGACGGATTTACTTGCGTAGGCGAGCGACAGAGGGAGGTGTTTGATTATCTGTTGCCAGGCGATGGCGTAGACGACGAGGTTGAGCATGATGCCGGCGTAGGCGATGCAGTATTCGGTGCTGAGGAAGGGGTGGGCGGCGGCGTACTTGGTCAAGATGCCGCTGCCCGATCCGATCAGCAACAGCAGTTGAAGCAGAAGGAAATATTTCAAGCTAATGATCTCTCCAACCCCAAATGTAGTAGGGGGCATCGTCGCCGACATTGAACAGCAAATCGACGATCGAGACGAAATGATTGAAGGTCGTGGCGCGTTGAGGGTACTCGGGATAACCGTCGTAATCCTTCCAAACGAGTTTAATGCCGGCGCGCTCGTAATCGTCGGCGATGATGTAATCTTGAGCGGCGGGACCCGACAGATAGAGATCGGCATGCGCGGCTTGCACGAGGCTCAACAACTTCTCATGTTTGACGCCGTGTGTCGGGTAATCGCGGCTGTCGGAGAACTTGGTTGTGATGTGGAGGAAGTCGCGCGATATATGTTCGATCAGAAATCGGTTGAGCTCATAGAGGTAAGCCCATTGACGTTCGAGGTAGACGTGTTGAAAAAATTCCTCGTACCGACGGAAGTACGGCGCTCGGTTGTAAGCCATCTTGAGGGTCAAGAAATGTTTGCGTTGCCAAGCGTGATCGTTCATACGCACGTCGACGATCAAACGATGTTCATTGATCCCGACAGGAATGGTGAGCCACTTCCTCAAGTGCGCACAACCCCCCCCCCGTACCGGGGATCAAGATGATATTTCGGTTCCGCCAATCGTTTTTGGTGTATTGAAGGTCGTCGTGGAAGATGAACTCGTCGACGTCGTGAATGATGTCGAAGTATCCCTTCCACGGAATGTAATTCGATTGAAGCACTGCCACTCTTTTCATATCACTTTGCCGCCTTGCCGCATATCTCTTTGATCACAAACTGCGGCGCTTGACTTACACACACATAAATTCTGCCGACATACTCTCCGATCAAGCCGAGCATCAACAGGATCATTCCGCCGACAATCAGGATCGCCGAGATGATCGAGCTCCAACCCGCCGCCAAGTCCGGCTCGATGAACAGCTTCCGAATGATCGTTATCGCTGCCAACAAAAATCCGATGAACGCCAACAGAAGTCCCGCGTATGTTCCAACCCTCAACGGCTTGACCGAGATCGAGGTCGAACTGTTTGCCCATAAGTTTATCAGCGCCGATAGCGTGTAGCCAGACGAGCCCGACAACCGTTCGCGCTGCTCGACAGGCACGAGCGCTATCTTTTGAGTGATGCGTCCGATCAGTCCGAACGGATATGCCGTCGTGTGCTTGATCAATTCGTCAACGACAAACCGTCGCATAATACAAAACGAACTGCCGTGCGCATCCTTCTTCCCTCCGGTGAGCTTTCGAAATGTGAAGAACGCAAGATCGGATCCCAAGCGTCGATACAAAGGTTGATGCACCACCTGATAACTGGCAGAAACGTAGTCAAAGCCCTCTTCCAACTTGTCAACGAGCTTATAGAATTCGTCGGCGGGAGTTTGACCGTCGTCGTCGAGCGAAATGACATAATCCCCCGAAGCATGATTGAAGCCCGCCATTAACGCGCGGTGCTGACCAAAATTCCTCGCCAGATTGATCCCGATCACATGCTCATCAACCACCGCTCGAGCCGCAATCACATTCCAAACTCCGTCGGGCGAGCAGTCGTTGACCAAGATGATCTCGTAGTCGTAGCCGTCGCGCGTCGCAACCGTCTGCTCGATCTCGTCGACCACCGTCATCACCGTTTGCTCCGATCGATAGCACGGGATCACGAATGAAAGTTTCTTGACGATCGCTCTCACCTCCGACGCAATTCTACCACTCAAGCGTTGTCATGTCTATAACGTAACACCTAAAAATTTTTTCACCGCCTCGACCACACGATCCACATCGTCATCGCTCAACCCGTACCACATCGGCAAACGCACCAACCGATCACTGTCCCGCGTCGTGTACTCGTCAACGCCGTCAAAACGTCCATACTTCAAACCCGCCGGCGCCGAGTGCAACGGCACATAATGAAACACGCAACCGATCCCCAACGCCCTCATGTGATCAATGAACGCCGTCCGCTCCTCCAAATCCCTCAGCTTGATCCAAAACATGTGCGCGTTATGTCGACAGTCCTCCGGCACCGACGGTATTTCAATCCGATCCGTCAGCGCCTTCAGCCCGTCATGATATCGACGCCACGACCTCAACCGATCATCGTTGACCTCGTCCGCCCGCTCGAGCTGCGCCCATAAGTACGCCGCGTTCAACTCGCTCGGCAGATAGCTGTCTCCAAAATCGATCCACGTGTACTTGTCGATCTCGCCTCGATAAAATTTTGAGCGGTTGGTGCCCTTCTCTCGAAGTACCTCCGCCCGCTCATTGTACTCCCGATCCCTTATCAACAACGCGCCGCCCTCGCCCATCGAATAGTTCTTCGTCTCATGAAACGAGTAGCAACCGAAATCGCCTATCGTCCCGCACGCCCGACCGCGGTACGTGCTCATAAATGCCTGCGCCGCGTCCTCGATCACCTTCAAACCATGCCGAGCCGCTATCGACATGATCTCGTCCATCGCGCACGACACGCCCGCATAATGCACCACCATTATCGCCCGCGTCCGATCGGTGATCGCCGCTTCGATCTTCTTCTCATCAATGTTCATCGTGTCGGGGCGAATGTCGACGAATACCGGCACGCCTCCGCCCAAGATGATCGATGTCGCCGTGCTCGAAAACGTAAAGCTCGGCAAGATCACCTCGTCGCCCGCGCGGAGCCCGCATAACATCATCGCCATGTCCAGCGCGCTCGTCCCGCTCGTCGTCAGCAAAACTTTTTGCGCCCCGAACCTCTTCTCGATCCAACGGCTGCACTTTCGAGTAAACTCGCCGTCGCCGCTGATCCTCCGATTGTTGATTGCCTGCTCAATGTATTTGAGCTCCTCGCCGACATGGATCGGCACGTTGAACGGGATCATATTTTATCAGCTCCGATTTTCCAAGCCCACCAGTTTATCCGCGCCGTAACGTTTCCTCAACGCCGGCTTCTCGATCTTGCCCGTCGCATTGCGCGGCACGTCCGCAAAGATGATCTTCTTCGGTCTCTTATAACGCGGCAGCTCCAAACAGAATCGATTGACCTCCTCCTCTGTGCACTCGACGCCCTCTTTGAGCTCGATGATCGCCGCGCTGATCTCGCCCAATCGCCGATCGGGCATGCCGATCACCGCCACATCTTTGATCTTGTCAAACTTGTGGAGGAAGTCTTCAATCTGCACCGGATAGATGTTCTCACCGCCGCTAACTATCACGTCCTTCTTCCGATCAACCAAGAAATAAAATCCTTCGGGGTCTTGCATCGCCATGTCGCCCGTCAACAGCCAGCCGTCCTTGAGCACTTCAGCCGTCGCCTTCGGATCGTTGTAGTAGCACGTCATCACGCCGGGACCTCTGACGCACAGCTCGCCCACGTCGCCGAACGCAACCTCCGCGCCGTCCTCGTCGATGATCTTGCACTCCCATCGATAGCCCGGCACGCCGATCGCTCCAACCTTGTTGATGTTCTCGAGCCCCAAATGCACGCAACCCGGTCCCGTCGATTCCGATAAGCCGTAGTTGGTATCGTAGTCGTGATGAGGGAAGTACTCTTTCCAATGTCGGATCAACGAAGGCGGCACCGGTTGAGCCCCGATGTGCATCAGCCGCCATTGATCGAGCTCGTAATCGGACAGCTTGATATCGCCTCGGTCGAGCGCGTCAACGATGTCCTGCGCCCACGGCACCAGCAGCCAGACGATCGTGCAGTGCTCCTTCGATACCGCGTCGAGTATGATATCGGGCTTCGTTCCCTTCAACAGCACCGCTCGACTGCCGACGACCAGGCTCCCCATCCAATGGAACTTCGCGCCCGTGTGGTAGAGCGGCGGTATGCACAGGAACGTGTCCTCGTGCTCCGTCCGATGATGTCTCTGCTCCATCTGCGCCGCTTGCATCAGACTCCGATGTTTGTGCAGGATCGCTTTCGGGAAGCCCGTCGTCCCCGATGAGAAGTAGATCGCTCCAAAGTCGTCGTCGGTGATCGTCCCAACGTCGGGCTTATGGCTCGAGCAGTTCGCCGCCAACATATGATAACTCTCCGCAAAGCTCGGGCAGTTGTCGCCGACGTAGATCAGCAGCCGACCATGCGACAAGCGTTCAGCATTCGTCTCCAATCGACCGATGAACTCGGGGCCGAACAGGATCACATCGACCTCGGCAAGCTCCGCGCAGTAGAGAATTTCCGCCGCGTCGTATCGAAAATTGAACGGCACCGCGATCGCTCCCGTCTTGAGCACGCCGAAATAGATCGGCAACCACTCGAGACAGTTGTACATGAGGATCGCAACCTTGTCGCCGCGCTTGACGCCCCGATCGAGCAGGAAGTTGGCACAGCGATTTGCCTTCTCCTCGAACACGCCCCAAGTGATCTCACGTCGATACGGCGAGAACCGATTGGATTCGATCAGATTGAACTCCTTCCAACTGGTGCGTCGACTGTCGGGCTCGGCAGGGTTGAGCTCCACCAGCGCCACCTCGTCTCCGTAGAGGTAGGCGTTGCGCTCAAGATATTCCATCACAGGCATTAATCATTTCCACTCCTCTTGAATGTTGTCGACACATTATAGCGCAAACTGCGCGCCGCGTCATTATTTTTTGCCGAGATTGACATGTATCTTAACGAGCATTTATAATTTGCTCGACAGGAAGAGATTGACATGTATCTTAACGAGCATTTATAATTTGCTCGACAGGAAAGGAGTGCGCATCATGTCGGAGGTTAACCATTACGGTCGGGGCGAAAATATTTACGCTTCCAATGAAAACGATACGATCAAAAATTACGCCGGCGACGTTTACATCTGCGCGCTTGACGGCGACGATTCCATCTACAGCAACGTCAGCTACTACAATAGCCACACCGTGCGCGGCAGCTATGTCGAATACGAAAATATTTCCGGCGGCTATTGGCAGTATTATTATTATCCCGGCTACGTCACCATAAACGGCGGCAAGGGCAATGACACCATCTACTCCGTCGACAGCACCGAGGTATATATTCAGTACAGCAACGGTGACGGCAACGACGTTTTGCTCAACAACAACGGCACGATTCAGATTCTCGACGGCTCGACTTACACCTTCGCCCCCGACGGAAACGATCAAGTGATTCGGATCGGCGACGGCTCAATCAGAGTGCTCGACGCCGCCAATCAAAACCTCCGCATTATCGGCGGCATCTATCAACAGGTCGATACGATTGACGTCGACGATACCGTTGATGACAATTATGATGACAATTACTTTGAGAACTCGACGGCGAATACTCTAATCTCCGGCACCGCTCAAGCCGATTCGATCTATAACATTGGCTCAACAGTGACGATTGATGCCGGCGCGGGCGATGATACAATTCAAAATCTCGGCACCTGTGTTTTGATCGACGGCGGCGACGGCAATGATTTGATTAATGGTAACCGCCTTTTGGGATTGGGAGGCAATGCGACCGTAAACGGAGGCGCGGGCGATGATACAGTCGGCGGCAACGGCTTAAGAAAAACATTTTTGTACTCCGACAGCGACGGCAATGATGTCTTCACTAATTATCAGTCGACAGATACGATCAATATCGCCGACGGTTCGGAATATCAAACATTGATC
This sequence comes from Selenomonadaceae bacterium, assembly GCA_017477125.1. Classification (GTDB taxonomy): domain Bacteria; phylum Bacillota; class Negativicutes; order Selenomonadales; family Selenomonadaceae; genus Quinella. The sequence continues at coordinate 4,856 of JAFUXN010000125.1, read as the reverse complement.
AGCGGTTCCGATGTGATTGTTTCAATCGGCAACGGTTCGATCACGTTGGTCGATGCGGCGGATAAGACTCTCAATATTGTCGGCGGCAATCCGACGGATAACGGCGTTTCCGATATTATTTCAAACTCCGACTCAAACACGTTGATCATCGGCACCGACGACGCCGATTCGATTCGCAACACCGGCTCGAACGTCACCATCCGAGCGGGCGCGGGCAGTGATATCGTTTCGCTCGATTCTTCCGCCGAGAACAATGTTATTCAATTCGGGATTGGCGACGGCAACGATACCGTTTACGGCTTCGAGGAAGGCGATACAATTCAATCGTATTCGGGACTTCGCTACATCACTCTCGAAAGCGGCAATGATATTATCTATCGGCTGTTCGACGGCTCGCTCACTCTTAAAGATGCCGTCGGCAAACAAACTTATATCGAAGTCGGTTATAATCCCGAGGGAATTTATAACGGTTGGATCGGCACTGCAGTGGACGGAACCTCGTCCGATGACTTCATCGATAACTATGCTTGGAGAGTTACGGTGAATGCGGAGGCGGGCGATGATACCGTTACAAACGGTTGGCAGGCGTCTCTGTCGGCGATTGACGCAGGCGACGGCAATGATCTCATTTTTGTTCAAGCGGGTTATGAAACTGTCGAAGGAGGCGCGGGCGATGATACGATTTACGCCGATATCTCCACATTTGGGACGAACAGAGTTTATAAGTTCAAGGCGAACGACGGAGATGATTTGATCATCGGCTACGACTCAACCGATACAATCAACATCATCGACGGTTCGGAATATCAGACGTTACTCAACGGCGACTATGTGACAGTGTCGCTTGACGGCGGTTCGATTACTTTGGTCGATGCGGAGTCTGAGACTCTCAACATTGTCAGCGAAAATATTCTCCCGAAGGATCTCAACGTTTTCAATTCGACGGCGGACACTTTAATCTCCACAGGCGAAGGCAATGATTCCATCATCAATGCCGCCGACAACGTAACGATAGACGCGGGCGCGGGTGATGATACCGTCAAAAATCTGTACGGCGCGGCGACGTTGACGGGCGGCGAAGGTGCTGACCTCTTCATTTACGCGAATGGCAGAGATGTCATTGCCGATTATGAGGAGGGCATCGACAAGATTCAAACGGAAGGGTGCATTATCGAGAGAGCGTCGTTGAGCGGCGACGATGTCATTCTTTATACCGACAATAACGGCTCGCTCACAGTCAAAGACGCGAAGGACAAATTCATCACGGTGATTGATCAGGCGGGCAATGAGACGTCGGAGGTTTACGGTCAAACGCCTCTGACTTCTTTAAACGCGGGAGAATTTGAAGGCGTCACACTCAAGAGCAGTAAAATTATATTGGAAGCTCCGTTCAGCGGGACGGTCGATGCGGCGAACTTCTCGTCGAAGCTCAAAACGATAGATGCGTCGAAGGCTGTCGACGAGGTTTATCTTATCGGCAATGATAAAAATAATAAGCTGACGGCAGGATCGGGCGGCAGTACGCTCGAAGGCGGAGGCAAGAACGATAAGCTCTACGGTGGCGACGGTGCTGATGTGTTTATCTTCGACGGGCAGGGTAAGGATAAAATTTATAATTACAGTTCGGGTGATCGAATCGAGCTTACTGCCGACATTACCAAAGCAAAATTGAGCGGCAAGAATTTGAAGGTGACGGTGGAGGGCGGAGGTGTCCTCACCGTCAATAAGATTCTCGATGTCGAGATGGAGATCACTACCGCCGACGGGCAAACGAATTATTATGTGTTTGACAAGAAGCATAAGACATTGGACGCGGCGCTTATCGAAAGCAATCAATTGGCAACGGCGGATTATTGGTTTGAGCAATCGGTTGAAAGTGATCCGCTCGAAAATATTCTCGACACAAAAAATATTTCCGTCGACTTTGAAGAACAGATCGATCTCAAAAACCTCTTGAAGTCAAACGAAATAGCATACTCCGCGCGGAGCCGACATAAAAAATAAATTTTGTCGATAAATAAAAAAGGCGGGACTTCCCCGCCATATTTTTTTGCCCGATAAAATTATTTTTTGCCGAGCGCGACATACTGCGGCACGGTGGTTTCCTTCTCGTAGCACTTGAACGCCTCATCGACCAATCGACGATCGGGAGGAGCGGTCAACGCGCTGACGATCGGCACGATGATCAGTCCGGCAAGCATGGCGATCGCGCCCGCATTGATCGGCGATTGCATGATCGCGGGGAACATCGGACGGATCAGCATGTTGGCGATCATCAACACCACGCTGAATGCGAAGCTCGTCCAGCACGCCGCCGTCGTGATCTTCTTCGAATAGAGCGAGTACATGAACGGCGCAAGGAACGCTCCCGCCATCGCGCCCCACGAGATGCCCATCATCTGCGCGATGAAGTTGACCGAGCTTTTGTATTGGATCAGCGCCAGCACCGCCGAGATCGCGATGAAGATTACGATCAGCACGCGCATTAGAAACACTTGCTTTGCCTCCGACATCGACGGCGCAAAGTTGTCCTTGATCAAATCGATCGCCAACGTCGAGCTCGAGGCGATGACCAGTGACGACAGTGTTGACATCGACGCCGAGAGTACTAAAATGACGATCATCGCGATCATTCCCGCCGACAGCCCCGATAACATCGTCGGTATGATCGAATCGAAACCGTTGGCAGCGATGTCGATCTGATCGGAGAACAGTCGTCCGAAACCGCCGAGGAAGTAGCAGCCGCCCGCCACCACGAATGCGAACAGCGTTGAAATGATCGTGCCCTTCTGGATCGCCTGCTCGTTGGTGATCGCGTAGAACTTCTGAACCATTTGAGGCAAGCCCCAAGTGCCGAGCGACGTCAGGATCACGACGAACAACAGATTGATCGGGTCGGGACCGAAGAACGACGCAAAGATGCCAGGGGTGGTCGTCACCTTCTCGTCGGTGATGCGCGCAAGTCCGTCGAGCGCAGTCATGAAACCGCCCTTGCTCTCGAGCACCGCGTACACCACCGCGCTGATGCCAACCAACATGATCATGCCTTGAATGAAATCGTTGATCGCCGTCGCCATGTAGCCGCCCGCAATGACGTAGATCGCGGTCAGGATCGCCATCAGCAGAATGCAGACGGAGTAATCGATATCGAACGCCATGCCGAACAGTCGGGACAGACCGTTGTAGAGCGATGCGGTGTACGGGATCATGAAGATGAAGATGATGATCGACGAGCCGATCTTCAAACCGTCGGAGCCGAAGCGCTTGCCGAAGAACTGCGGCATGGTTGCCGAGTCCAAATGCTGGCTCATGATCCTTGTGCGGCGTCCGAGGATGAACCACGCCATGAGCGATCCGATCAGCGCGTTGCCGATCCCTGCCCACGCCGCCGCGATCCCGTACTTCCAACCGAACTGCCCCGCGTACCCGACGAACACGACGGCGGAGAAGTAACTGGTGCCGTAGGCGAAGGCGGTCAGCCATGGTCCGACGGAGCGTCCGCCGAGCACGAATCCGTTGACGTCGGTCGTGTGCTTGCGACAGTACAAACCGATCGCTATCAGCACGCCGAAGTATAGAATCAGTATTGCGATTTTCATGTCGATGTCTCCTTGTCAATGAAATGAAAGCAACACGATCTTAGACATCGACGCGCACAATGTCAAGGCAATTGGAGGTATCATTATGATCATCGACATGCACACGCACACGTTTCCCGATCACATGGTGGCGAAGGTCATCGACAAGTTGAGCCGCTTGAGCCGATCGGTCGCGTTCACCGACGGCACTCTCGATGGCTTGAGGCGTTCGATGGACGAGGCGAGGATCGATCTCGCCGTCGTCCTGCCCGTCGCCACCAATGATCATCAGGTCGAGCACATCAACGACAGCTCCGCGCGGATCACTGAAGCGCATTCGAATGTGATCTCGTTCGGATGCATGCACCCCGATTATATAAATTACGTCGACGAGTTGAGCCGCATAAAGAGATTGGGGCTCAAGGGCATCAAGATTCACCCCATCTATCAGGAGACCGACATCGACGATATCAAATTCCTGCGCATACTCGATCGGGCGGCGGAGCTCGAGCTGATCGTCGTCACGCATGCGGGGCTCGATATCGGATTCCCCGGCGTCGTTCACTGCTCGCCGACGATGATCCGTCACGCCCTCAACGAGATCGGCAACTTCAAATTGATCGCGGCGCATATGGGCGGCTGGCGCAATTGGAACGAAGTACTCTCGACGCTCGCCGATACGTCCGTGCTCATCGATACGTCGTTCTCGACGGGAATGATCGAGCCGCGCCCCGATTGTCGTTGGGATCAAAACGAGCTCAAGATGCTCGACGCCGATCGGTTCATGGAATTTGTAAAGGCATTTGGGGCGGAGCGGATCGTGTTCGGCACCGACAGTCCTTGGTCGGCGCAAAAAAAATCGATCGAGTTCATCAATCAACTGCCGCTGACCGATGATGATCGATCGAAAATCCTTGGGCTCAACGCCGCAAAACTGCTAGGAATCGACAATAATTAGGAGCTCGGGAGCGACGATCGAAGGAACGGGCGCCCGCCTACTCGCGTGGCGGCTCGCCCTTCTTCTTTGATCGTCTGACAGTTTGGAGCTCGAACAAAGTTCGGGGGCGACGGGCGAAAGGAAAGGGCGCCCGCCTGTTCGCGTGGCGGCTCGCCCTATTTTCTTTAGCTCAAAAATTTTTTTGGTGCCGATAATGTTTATGGCGGCGGGGAAGGAACGGCGCGGGAGCGGGCGTCGAAGCCCCGCGCCGACCATTTTATGCGCTAAACAGTTTGGGGCTCGAATAAAGTTCGGGGCGGCGAGCAAAGGAACGGGCGCCC
>JAFUXN010000124.1 GCA_017477125.1 Selenomonadaceae bacterium | reverse complement strand
GAGCCGCCGGAGTCGAAGGCGGGCGCCCTTTTTTCATCGCTGCCCTAAAGTTTTCGCCGCTCACTTTCGTTGAGCCAACATCCACGGTGAAGGGCGAGCCGTCGGCTTCGAAGGCGGGCGCCCGTCCTTTCATCGTCACTTCAAATTCACTGCAGGAGCCCGAGCACACTCGACGAATTCTGATTTGCTTGAGCCAACATCGATTGCGCCGACTGCATCAGCACGTTCCAACGAGTGTAATCGGTCATCTCCTTCGCCATGTCCGCATCGCGGATCGTCGATTCCGCCGCTTGGACATTCTCCGCCTCCGTCGACACGTTCCCTTCCGTGTAATCCAATCGAGCAAGCGACGCTCCGACATTGGTCGCCTCGTTGAGCGCATACTCGATCGCCGAGTCGATCACGTCGAGCGCCGCTTTTGCGTTGGCGAGGTTCGTCACGCTCGCCACGTCTATCCCCAACGAATCCGTATGCATGTCGTTCACATAAAAATTCGTTCCCTGATTTGAGTATGCTCCATGCTGGATCGTTATCGCATTCCAATCCTTGGCGTGCCCGCCGTCCACCACTAACTCATAATCGTCGGCAGGTGCATAATTCGCATCATAGCCGCTGTAAATCCAATAGCTCGCGTAATTTTGATTGAATGTGTACTGCTCGCCGACGCGCTTGATCGTAAGAGTATGCGCCGACGTGAGCGTGATGATATCGCCGACCTCGTCCTCGTTCATACCGAGAGCGTTTGCAACTCCGTCGAAGAAAGCCTTCGCTACCTCCGCCGACGATTTTGCTCCTCTGATCCCGATCGTGTAGAACGGAGCGGTGTCGTCGCCGCTTGCCTCTCCGGTCCCCTTATCCATGCCCGCGTCGAATTTAAATCCGAAGTAGGATTCGCAAGTCGGCAACGTGCATAGGATCGTAAAGCCCTGTTGATCGAGCTCGTAAGGGAAGGTGATCACCTCGCCATCGAGTTTGACGCTTCCGAAGTTGAGAACCACATCGCCCGAACTCAGACTGTGAAGATACGCGGTACGCTCGTTCGCCCACTCCTGCGCGCCGCTCTTACTCATGACGCCCGTCGTCAGCGAAAACATGTCGATGACGCCGTTGACATAAGCGCCGCCGCTCGTATATCCCGACGGTTTGAGCGTGCTCGGCACGGAGTTTGGACGGAAGTAACTGCCATCGAGCAGACGCTTGCCGTTGTAATTGGTGGCGGTGGCGATGTCGTTGATGTTGTCCTTCTTTTGATCGAACACCTTCTGCATGATGCGACGGTCGTCATCAGTGTTTGAATCGTTGGCGGCGTCGAGCGCGAGCTCCTTGAGTTCTCTAAGCTCGTCGACGATATTTTGAATGCCGCCTTCAGCGGTCTTAAGCATCGCCGATCCGTTCTGCACGTTGCGAACGTCCTGCTCGAGCGCACGGATTTTGGATCGCATCTGCTCACTGATCGAATACGCCGACGCATCGTCTTGAGCAGAGTTGAGTTTCTGCCCCGTTGAAACCTTTCGCAACGATTTGCCGAGCGCGGTTGAATTTTTGTTGAGCACGCCGAGCGCGAGTTGCGCCGATGAATTGTGCATGACTGTCATCGCCATGTTGGTACACCTCCCTGATACCAAACCTATCCCTGGTTGAACTTCCGATCAAAGTTCGTTTTTAAGTACGGACTGCTGACGTTCGGCGGCGCGCTTGACGTCGAACATCTTGACCAGTTCCGCGACCGCTTGCGTCGGTGAAATCGTCCCGTTGAGCACCGCCTCTTTGATCTCGGGCATGCGCCCGTTGATGACCGCGTCGCCGAAGAACAGATTGTGTAGATGCTCATCGATCATTGATTGCATCCAATCGAGCAGTTGAGAATCCCGACGGCGATAAAACACTCCGCTTTTGGTGGTGATCTCCCTGAACACTTGAATGACCTTCCACAGTTCGGCGAGCCCCGTCTTCTCGATGGCGGAGCAGAGATAAGCGTGAGTGGGCCAGCCCTCGGTGGCGGGACGAATGAACTCAACCATGCGCTCATACTCGCCGCGCGTGACCTTCGCCTTTACCAAATTATCTCCGTCGGCTTTATTGATCACGATCGCGTCCGCCAACTCCATGATGCCCTTCTTGATGCCCTGAAGGTCGTCGCCGGCGCCGGTGAGAACGACGAGCATGAAGAAGTCGACCATCGAGCGCACAATCGTTTCGGATTGCCCGACGCCGACCGTCTCAATCAAAATTATATCGTAGCCTGCCGCCTCGCACATAAGCATGGTTTCGCGGCTTTTGCGAGCGACGCCGCCGAGAGTACCGCCCGCGGGCGACGGTCTGATGAAGGCTTCGGGTCGACGAGACAGCGTGCCCATGCGGGTCTTGTCGCCGAGGATCGAGCCCTTTGTGATCGAACTGGTGGGATCGACGGCGAGCACCGCTATCTTATGACCTTCGTCGCAAAGCATATTGCCGAACGCCTCAATGAGGGTCGACTTGCCTGCGCCGGGCACGCCGGTGATGCCGATGCGGAGAGCTCGACCGGTTTTGGGCAGGAGGCGTTGAAGGACGCGTTGAGCCTTGCCGAAGTGTTTTGGGTTATTGCTTTCGATGAGAGTGATGGCGCGCGAGAGAATGACACGATCGCCGCGCGAAACTCCGTCGACGAACTCATCTTCGGATAAAACGGTGCGACGAACGGGTTTGAATTTGCCTGATGCGAGAGCGGGATTGATATTGCCGAGCTCCTCAACGCCGCTCATGACGGCGGCATTACCTTGAACAGCCCACTCGGGGGTGGTGGTGGTGTAGTCGGACACGGTATCGACCTCCTTCGAAACATAATCGATGATTATATTCTAGCTTAAGTCGAAGGCAATTTCAACGACCTCGACACCAAATTAGATTTTGATTAGAAATGCGGCGATCGGGTTGATTTCCACTTGTCGATGATAATATAATGTCCCAAAATTATTTTGAGGAAGGTGCGCGTCCATGACCACTCAACGGGAAGAGGTAAAAGATTTTATGCAAGTGCTTGCTGCCATCGATGCCGACTCGATCAACAACGACGAATCAAACGTGAGCCTCTCGACGAGTGGCGGCGACGATACGATCGTAAATTCGGGGTCGAGCGTGAAAGTCGATGCGGACGGCGGCAATGATTTCGTCCTCAACGGTCAGTACTTCAGCCGAGGCGGCACGCGTTTGACGGTCGATGCGGGCGCGGGCAACGATACGATCATCAGCCACGGCTCGAACTCGAGCTTGATCGGAGGAGTGGGCGACGACTCGATCGCCAACGGATTCTACTATTATGAGCCGTGGAATGTCTTCTACGGTGACAGTCCCGACGGTTATGAGCTTCTTTCGGATTTCAACGGTTCGAACGTTTACATCGACGCGGACAGCGGCAATGACTCCGTCAGTAATCGCGGCGAGAACGTAACGATCAATGCCGGGGCGGGCAACGATTTCGTCCTCAATGGTCAGTACTTCATTCGAGGCGGCACGCATTTGAGCGTCGATGCGGGAGCGGGCAACGATACCATCATCAGCCACGGCTCGAACTCGAGCTTGATCGGAGGAGACGGCGACGATTCGATCATCAACGGCTTCTACTATCACGAGCCGTGGGATGCTTTATACGATAACAATCCCGACGGCGATGCAAGCCTTTCGGGGTTCAACGGTTCGAACGTTTATATCGACGCGGGCGGCGGCAATGATTTCATCAAAAATCGCGGCGACAATGTTACGATCAATGCGGGCAGCGGTTCGCTCACCGTCGACAATACGGGTTCCGTGCTCATCGTCGGCGCCGGCTCCGACGAGGTGATCAGCCTCGGCGGCGAAGGCTCTTCGACCGTTATGGTCGGCGTCGGCAACTCCACCGTCAGCGCCAACAATAAAACCGTCGAGACCTTCAAATACTCCGGCGGCAATCTCTTCCTCAAGAATTACGATTTCGGCGACACCATTGAGCTCGTCGACACCGTCATTGAAAGCGTCTCGACCGACGGCGGCAATCTCATCTTCATGACCGATAACGGTTCCGTCACGCTCAAAAACATGACCAACCACGCCATCACCATCAAAGACGCCGACGGAAACATTTCAACGCAAGTCTACGGCACCGGTCTGCTCCCGCGCGACGTGATCAGAAATTATGTTCAGTTCGCCGCCAACTCTAATCTCGACGGCTCGAGCTTGGTCGACGCGGCGATCAGGGCGTCATCTCATTTCAACTCACTGCAGGACGTCATTAATCACATGGTCAGCGATTGCCGCACGGCGAACGACGCCGACACCTTCTTGCGCGATTACTGCGGTATCATCTACGACAATGACGATGGCGGAGCCGTTATCGGTTGGGACAACGGCGGCTTGACCTCCATGAATTATTCTGCTCTCATGCCGGCGTCGGGCGACGCGAGTTATCCGTCGGGAGATTCCTTCACCATCGACGGCTTGACCATCAACAATCTGCCGAACCAAAGTACTCTCAGCGACATCGAACGGTGGGTTATTCGCGGGCTTTATTCGTGGTGGACGAAAGAGGCGCTCGATCTGATCGATCAATCGTACGGTTTGAATTTTTATCGCTCGTCGGAGGACAACTATACGATCCCGTTTTACTTCGAAAACGATCCGACGGCATTCGGTTGGGCGTGGGCGGGACCGTCGCTCACTGTCAACATGGCGTATACGAATTTCGAAAAGAGCGATCGAACGGGCGGCGGGCTCAACGGCGCGCTCGTCCACGAATATACTCACGTCCTCCAATGCAAGTTCGACATTTGGAACGGCATGACCAATTACATGACGGAAGGCATGGCGAATTTGACCGGCGGCGGCGACGGCTATATCGAGTTTGCGGGCAATGCCGATTCACTCGCGGCGTACCTCGACACCGATAATTCCTTCAGCGAAGACGGCAATGTTTATACCGTCGGCTATATGTTTTGGCGCTACTACATGAAGCAGTCGGCGGACGCTTACGATGAGGGCGACGGTTATGATTGGACGGTGGAGGGCGCGCTCAACGGGACGACGAATGACGATGAGATGACGATGAATGATCCCGGCGTTATGCTCAACGCGGGCGCGGGCGACGATTCGATCATGGTCTACGGCAGTAACTCGTCGATCAACGGCGGCGCCGACGATGATCTGATAATGATTGACGGCGGGGCGTCGGGCGTGACTGTCCGCGGCGGCAGCGGTAATGACTCCGTCGCCAATTACGGCTCGAATGTCCTGATCAACGGCGGCGCGGGCGATGATTTCATATACGACAACGGTTCGAACGTGACGATTCGAAGCGGCATCGGTGATGATAGGATCAGTCTCGAAGGCTCGAGCGCTGTCATCGAATATAAGTTGGGCGACGGCGATGATACTGTTTACGGTTACGGCTCGAATGCTACGATCTCGCTCGGCGGCGTTGGGGTTGACGGCTCGTCGGTTTCGGGCTCGGATAAGATTTTGACGGTTGGGAGCGGCACGATTCGTTTTGTGAACGCGGCTGATACGGAGCTCAATATCATTTACGATCCCGCTTATCAACCGATCGACGACGACACCACGACCGTTGAGGACGACACCACGACCGTTGACGACGATACTACCACCGTTGAGGACGATACCACAACCGTTGAGGACGACACCACCACCGTTGAGGACGACACTACTTCCGTTGAGGACGATACCACCACCGTTGAGGACGATACCACGTCCGTTGAGGACGATACCACCACCGTTGACGACGATACCACGACCGTTGAAGACGATACTACTTCCGTTGAAGACGATACCACGTCCGTTGAGGACGACACCACCACCGTTGACGACGGCACTACTTCAATCGCCGACGACACTACTTCCGCCGCTGACGACACTACTTCCGTTGACGGGCTCAGCATCAATGGCGCGCGCACCAAACTCACCATTTCGGATCCGTTCATCGGCACCGTCGATGCCGCCGACTTCTCCGATAAACTCAAGACGATGGACGCGTCGAACGATCCGAATGCCGTCGTATTGATCGGCAACGCTCTCAACAATGTTTTGCGCGCGGGCTCCGGCGGCAGTACTATCGATGGCGGTTCGGGCAATGATAAGTTGTACGGCGGCGACGGTCGAGACGTATTTGTTTGGACGATCGGCGAGGGGAAGGACAAAGTTTATAATTACGGCGACGGCGATATCATTTCGGTTGATGGCGGCGCGATTGACGGGGCGAATTTCAAGGAGAGCGGCAAGACGGTAGTGATAACCGTCGACAAGAGTAAGCTGACGATCAATAACGTGCGGGATCAGATGGTGGTGGTGGTCAACGGCGACAATACTATCAATCGGAATGCGCCGCTCGCCGACGGTCTGACGTACAACAAATCGAAGACGGCTCTGACGATAGGCGATCCGTTTGAGGGAGTGCTCGATGCGGTTGACTTCTCGTCGAAACTCAAAACGCTCGATGCTACGGCTTGCGACAATTCGATTCATATCATCGGGAATGGGAAGGCGAATGAGATTCGTGCGGGCAGCGGAGGAGCTACGCTTGACGGCGGTTTGGGCAATGATAAATTATATGGCGGTGCGGGAGCCGACGAATTTGATTACTTTGACGGGTCGGGCAAGGACGTCATATATGATTATGATTTTGATCAAGACGTTATAAGGATACTCGACGGCACGATTGATGGGGTTGCGACGCGCGGCAGGGACGTGGTATTTGAAGTTGGGGCGGGCTCATTGACGGTCAAGAACGGATTGGGGCATGCGTTGACGGTGTTTGATGCGGCGGGTGAGGCGCGGGAGTATGTGTTTGGTGCTTCGGCTGATGGCAGGAACTCGGCGATGAAAAAAGCTCGGACGTAATATCCGAGCCTTGAGATGTATATGATCCGGTCGACGGGGCGGCAAGCGGCGGTTTAATTGAAGAGGGGAATTGCAACTTCATTGAGTTTGGCTTCTCGCTCTGCCCGTTTACGAGCATGAGTAGCTTTCATCGACTCGGAACGCTTTTTGAGGGATTCAGCGGTGGGGATATTGATCTGTTCTTCGACCAAAATCTGATCGTAGATAACCGCCATCTCCGCCTCGATTTTACGAGCCTGACGATGAATTCGATGAGAGTGGCGGAGATTTTATCGCGCGTCTCCTGCGGCATCTCTCGCCCGGTCATAAATTCGACGATCTTCTGCCGTTCTTCTTCGCGCTCGAAGCGCCGCCGCTGAGATTCTGCATGTTTAGCTGCAACCTCAGGGTTTTCGAAAGACTTACGCGTCCGCTCTGCCGCCTTTTGTCGTTCTTCCGGATCTTCAAAACGTTTCTTTTGAAATTCAGAGATTTCTTGTCTCTTCTCAGGGTTTTGTTCGTAGTACTCCTTCAGTGTGTTGGAGATTTTTTCTCTTGTTTCATCGGAAGGGGAAGCATTGCTACCGCCGTCGGTGAGGTTGTAACCGTTCGGGGCTATGCAATTGAAGAAAGCGATCCAATAGCGCTCACGGTCGTTGAGCTCCTCGGGTGTCTCGCAATCTTCAACAACCTCGATGGTGAAGTTTTCAATGCCATACTTTTTAATGGCATTATCGACGTAGAGAGCGTCGCACAAATGTCCTGCCATTCGTTCACGTAGGGTCTTTTGCGTCTGACCGATATAGATTTTGCCGTTGAGGTTGTTGGTGATCCTGTAGATGACCATCGACTTGTTCATGATATCGTCGTTCATGGTACTGCCTCACTCCTTTTCTGTTGACAAAACCACAGCGAAGCATTAGAATAAACGAAGAAAAGCTCCGTGTGGGATTTTGTTTTTTCTTCAACGACAATGTTATCACGCAGGGGCTTTTCTGTCAACAAAAAAAAGTTGGGCGATCTTTCGACCACCCAACCGAGGAATATCCCGCATCGAATGCTCGGTGCGTTTTTTAGTTTCAGCCGACTTCTTCTTCTTTTGCCTGATCGAGCAAAATCTTGAGGAGTTTCATCGATGCCTCGGGAATGTTGGTGCCCGGACCAAAGATCGCGACCGCGCCGTGCTCGTAGAGGAAGGCGTAATCGGCGGGAGGAATTACGCCGCCAATCGCCACAAGAATATCTTCACGCCCGCGCTTTTTGAGCTCTTCGACGAGTTCCGGCAGAAGAGTGTTGTGACCTGCAGCGAGTGAGCTGAATCCAATGATGTCAACGTCGTTATCGATGGCGTCCTGAGCTACTTCATCAGGGGTTGCGAATAATTTCCCGATATCTACCGACCAACCCAGATCAGCAAACGAGGTTGCAATGACCTTCTGACCTCTGTCGTGCCCGTCTTGTCCAATTTTTCCCACAAAGATGCGGGGGCGATGCCCGGTGATCTTCTCGAACTCGTCAGCCATTGCCAACGCTTTGTTGTACTCGGTCTTATCGGTGAACTCGGAGGAGTAGACGCCGCTGATCGTGTGAATGACCGCCTGATAGCGCCCCGAAACCTTCTCAACAGCATCGGAAATCTCGCCCAACGACGCACGCACTCGCGCTGCCTCAACCGTCCGCTCGAGCAGATTGCCGTTGTCCCTCGACTCCGCCGCCTTCGTGATCGCCTCGAGCGCCGCACGCACATCGTCTTCATTGCGCTCCGCGCGGAGTTTGTTAAGACGCTCAACCTGAGCATTGCGCACCGCCGTGTTGTCGATCGCAAGGATCTCAAGCGGGTCTTCCTTGTCGAGCTGATACTTGTTGAGCCCGACGATCGTCTCGTTGTTCGAATCAATACGCGCTTGACGACGCGCCGCCGCCTCTTCGATCCTCATCTTCGGCAAGCCCGTCGAGATCGCTTTCGTCATGCCGCCCAACTGCTCAACCTCTTGGATATGCGCCCACGCCCGACGAATAATCTCATTGGTCAACGCCTCAACGTAGTACGAGCCGCCCCACGGATCAATGATCTTGCAAACTTTCGTCTCGTCCTGAATGTAGAGCTGCGTGTTACGCGCAATGCGAGCAGAGAAGTCCGTCGGCAACGCGATCGCCTCGTCCAACGCATTCGTGTGCAACGATTGAGTGTGACCGAGCGCAGCCGCCATCGCTTCCATCGCCGTCCGCCCGACATTGTTGAACGGGTCTTGCGCCGTCAACGACCAGCCCGACGTCTGGCAGTGAGTTCTCAACGCCATCGACTTCGGTTGAGTGCCGCCCATCTGCTTGACGATCTTCGCCCACAACACGCGCGCCGCTCTCATCTTCGCGACTTCCATGAAATAGTTCTTGCCGATCGCCCAGAAGAAGCTCAGCCGTTTCGCAAACGCATCGACCTTCAGTCCCGCCTTGATGCCCGTCCGTATGTACTCGAGACCATCTGCCAACGTGTACGCCAATTCGATGTCCGCCGGCGCGCCCGCCTCTTGCATGTGGTAGCCGCTGATCGAGATCGAATTGAACTTCGGCATATAGTTGGTCGTGTACTCGAAAATATCTCCGATGATGCGCATCGACATCTCGGGCGGATAGATGTACGTGTTGCGAACCATGAACTCCTTGAGAATGTCGTTCTGGATCGTGCCCGCCAGGATCGATTTGTCGACGCCCTGCTCCACGCCGCTCTGAATGAAGAACGCCAGGATCGGAAGCACCGCGCCGTTCATCGTCATCGATACCGACATCTGATCGAGCGGTATGCCGCTGAACAAGATGTTCATGTCGAGCATCGAGCATACCGACACGCCCGCCTTGCCCACGTCGCCGAACACGCGCGGGTTGTCGGCATCATAGCCGCGATGCGTCGGGAGGTCGAATGCGATCGACAAGCCCTTTTGACCCGCCGCCAGATTGCGACGATAGAATGCATTGGACTCCTCCGCCGTCGAGAAGCCTGCATACTGTCGAACCGTCCACGGACGGAAGACATACATCGTCGAGTAAGGTCCGCGCAGACACGGAGGAATGCCGCTCGCGAAATCCAAATGATTCATGTGAGCGTACTCGTCATGCGTGTACAACGGCTTGACGGGGATATGCTCCATCGTCCGCTCGATCAACGAATCGTACTCGGCGCCTGCCGCCTTCTCAAATGCCGCTTTCCATTGCTGCTCGTCCTGCGCCGGCGCGTCGCTCAAATTTATTTTCGTGAAGTCCGGATTGCTGAATGCCATCACGCAATCACTCCTTTCTTGGTCTGCAGGTCGGTCAAGACTTTGAAGCAGTTGGCGCGCACGTTGATGTAATCGTCGATGCCCGCCGCCTTGTACGTCTCGACGAGCTCAGCCGGAGCCGTGCCCGCCAAGTAGACCGTCGCCTTCGGCAGCACCTCATGCAGTTTGGGCGCGAGTGCCGGAACGATCTCGGGATAAGTCGGATCGGTCGAGCAGATAACCACCGCGTCCGCCCCAGAGTCCTTGGCAGCAGCCGCCGCCTCGTCGACCGTCGCGAATCCGTTGTTGGTCAACACGTCGAAGCCGCCCACCTGCAGGAAGCCCGTGGTGAAATCGGCGCGCGCTTTGTGTTGCGGGATCGGTCCCATGTTCGCCAGGAATATCTTGACGTTGTCGCCCTTCGACGCCTTGAACGCCTCGGTCGCCGCGCGGAGCTTTTCGAACTTCTCACTGCGACGATGAGCTTTGATCGCCGTCACCGTCTCGCCCTCGCCGTTGCCCAACGCCTCACGAAGTTTGCGAATAGGAGCACCGGCAGCGGCAGCAGCAATAACAGTATCAAAGTCGTCAGCGGAGACTTTCGCAAGCGCAGCCTCAACAGCCGCCTCGTCGAGCGAAGCGCGGAACTTATCGATTGCAGCCAGACGAATCTTCTTGTTCTCATCGAAATTCTCAACGCGGGCGTCGAGCCGCTCCTCGAGCATGTTGGCATACATGTTGGTGCCGACGATCCGATCGCGACGGGAATCGGCAGCCTTCAATCGATCGGTAAGCACTTTCGCAATCGCCTCTTGAGGATAGCCCTCCTTGAGCGCCGCGACCATGCCGCCCTTGCTCTCGATGGCTTGGAACTCCGCCCAAATTTTTTCCTTGATCTGTTTGGTGAGGGTCTCGACCGCCCACGAGCCGCCCGCGGGATCGATCGGTTGGAGCATGCCGAACTCCTCTTGCAAGATGATCTGAACGTTGCGCGCTATGCGACGGCTGAACTCATCGCCCTTGCGCACCGCCTCATCGAACGGAGTGCTCTCAAACGAATCGACGCCGCCGACCACGCCGCTGAATATCTCGGTCGTGTTGCGCAGCATGTTGACGTACGGATCATAAACGGTTTTGAAGAAGTACGACGGGCGCGCGTGAATGTGCATGTGGCGAACCTCTTCACTGCCGCCGAACGCCTTGACGATCTCCGCCCAGATCGGACGCACCGCGCGGAGTTTGGCGATCTGCATGAAGAAGTTCTCGCCCATCGAGAATTGGAACATGATCAGTTCAGCCGCCTGATCGGGAGTGGCGCCGCGCTCGAGCATGGCACGCATGTAAGCGACGGCGGTCGAGAGGGCATAAGCGATCTCCTGCACGTCGTTTGCGCCGCCGTTGACATAGGCATCGCTCTTGACCAGGAACGTTTTGAGCTCGGGCGCATTATAGACCGCCCACTTACCGATCGCCGCCGCCTCGTCGTAGAGTTTATCGAGCGGCTGATTGAGCTTGCCGTTGGCGACGAGCTCACCGATCGGATCGGCGCCGATGAAGCCCTTCAACTTTTTGAGATCGCCGCCGTTCTTCTTGAGCGCCGCAACGATCATCGACAGCAACGGAGCGGCACTCTGACCGGCGTAGACATACAGCGGATATTGATCGAGTTTCAAGCCCTTCAACAGCGTCTCGACATCGTCAAGGCACGAAAGGCTGACGCCGATGTCGCCGACCTTGTCTGCTTCGCGTGCGCATGTCGCATTGAGCGTTGCGGTGTCGAGCTTGACGTTGTAGATGGTCGAGCCCTTATCGATCTCGTGACGGAGCAGGGCGTTGTTCTCGTCGGGCATGGTCTCGTCGCAGGATTGCGCCACGCCCCACGGTTGATTGACGTAGCCGTTGACGCGCGCGCCGCGCAGATAATTGTCCATGCCCGGGAACGAGTTCTTCGGGAGAATGTCCTCGGTCGTCGCGCGGAAGTACATCGGCTCGAAGGTGATGCCCTCATAGGTCTTGGTGTACATCTTCTTCTCGAAGGGCGCCCCCTTGAGCAGATCGATGCACGCTTGCTTCCACTCCTCGTAAGTGGGAGGCGTGAACTCGGAGAGATCCACGTCGGGGAAATTGGTTTGAGACTCGGCGGCTTTGATGATCGCTTGCAGATCGAGTTCTGCCGAATCGTTCTTCACATCGCTCATACGGTAACCTCCTTGAGGATATTTGAGCTCGACGGCTCATTATAGATTATTGGTTTCTATCGACGATATTAAAACAATTTATTGCGATCGTCAAGCCGAAATTATTTTTTAGGTCGATGCCTCGGCGAGTACGTCAGCAGGTCTTTCAGCTCGTTCGCCCCGACGTTGAGCGTCATCTCTCCGATCGAAATGTCGTCAGCCGAAGTGTTGAGGATCGAATCAAGTTGAGCGTCGCCGCCGTCTTCGTCAGACATGAACCAATAGCCGGCGGTTGCCAGCTGTTCATTGCCGTCGATCAGTGCCGCGCCCAATGTCTTGTGTTGCTTGTCGAAGAGGTAAGTGTTGGTCTCGCCGCTCGCGTCAGTGATCGTCAGCTCCGTGCCGAGCACTTTGTCGATCGTCAGAGACCCGTTGCCGACGGTGAGCACAACGTTCTTGCCGCTCAATTTGCCTTTGGTGATCGTCCCAGCGCTGATCACAATCCGATCGCTCGCCGTGTAATTATAAATCTTGTCCTTCCCTTGACCGTCGTACACAAATACATCTGCGCCGTCGCCGCCATACAACTTATCGTTGCCGCCCTTGCCGTCGAGCATCGAGCCTCCGCTTCCCGCCTTCAACACATTTTTATTCGCGTTGCCGATCAGCTCGACCTCTCCGTTGGTCGTCGACGCATCGATCGTTTTGAGCTTGTCGGAGAAGTTAGCCGCGTCGACCACCCCGCTGAACGAGTCCGTCAACAATATCTTCGTCTTGCCCTTGAGCGTCACGCCCTCGACGTCGCCAATGTTGTCGGCGGTCAACGGCTCCCGATAAACTTTCGTCGTCTCATTGCCCTCGGCATCGATCAACGTGATCCGATTGCCCTTGCCGTCCTTGATCGTGATCGCCCCGCCGTCAGTGTTGAGAATGACATCATTGCCGTCGAGCGTCGCGCTCGTGATCGTGTGGCTCGCCAACTGAATTTTGTCGACGCCCGCCGCGTAATCGGTGATCACATCGTCGCCGCTCTCATACACAAACAGATCGGCGCCCGCGCCGCCCGTCAGAGTATCATTGCCCGCTCCGCCGTTGAGAATATCATCGCCCGCGCCACCGTCGAGCACATCGTTCCCAACGTCGCCGTAGAGTGTATCGGCGCCGCCTCCGCCAAGCAAAGTGTCATTGCCGTCGCCGCCATACAACTCATCATCGCCCGAGCCGCTCTTGATCGAATCGCCCGAGGTGCTGCCCAACAATGCCACGTCGCTCGTCAGCACCGACGCATCGAGCACCGTTCGATTGGTGCCGCTCAACGCCACGCTCGAGCCACTGAACGCGCTCGTCACACTCACCAGACGATCGAGAACATTGACGCCCTCGACCTGTTCATCATATGAATCGGCGATCGCCACGTTGTAGCTGTCCGACTCGCCTCGATAGGAGAACTGCTTGGCGATGTATCTGAAGAAGATGTAGCCGCCCGCGTACGCCGACCCGCTCCCCGATTTGATCGAAGTGTTGAGGCTCTCGCGCAAGGTGTTCGGATTGCCCGAGTACGTTATGAGCTGCGACGCTCGATTGTCGTCACAGCCATGCACCAGTTCAGCCAGCCCGTCCTTGACGAATTGCGGCAAACCGTTTCGACCCGTCGCGTTATTGATGTTGGCGTCCATCACCGCATGCGTCAACTCATGCGCGAGTATCCTTTCGAAGTAGTAGCTGTTGCCGACATAACTGTCATAAGCATCGCCGTCGCTCGGGCTCAAATATGCGTCGTCGACCGTGCCGTTCTTGTACTTGGCAAAATTGCTCGCGTTGATGTTGAGAGTGAGAGGTCCGCGCGTCTTGCCCGCGTCATCGATCCTGCCCGGGTTGACGTTGGCATATTCATTGGTGTCGTCGCTGAAGAATGTCACGTAGAGATTGTTCTGCTCAAGCGTCGACGACGACTGATTGCCGAAACTGTAATTGGAGCCGAACGATTCCTCAACCAGAGAGAGAGGATTTTTCAGCCATCCTGACTTCAATCCCTGCCAAATCGTCTGCTCTTGCCTGTTGAGATGGCTGTAGCTGATCCGCGACACTTGATTGGTAGCGGCGTTGCGTTGAGCGAGGTACACGTTTAAGCCGCCGATCGAAAAATAACTGTCGGTGAAGTCCGAGTCGAGCGTGGTGCCTTCGCTGATGATCGATGTCGCCGTCTTGACGGTGTCGCCGCCCGCGTCCGCTCCTGTGATCGCTCCCGTGTCGGCATTGCTCAAGTTGATATCGCACTTCTCGAGGAGGAAACGCCTCCAACCGCTGATCGGATCGTCGTTGATGTATTGCTCGCAATCGGCGATCAGAGATTCAATGACCGATTCGATGTTATTGTATTGACCGTTCGACGCAACGTTGATCGCCTCATAGAGCATGGTCTCTGATGATGTTGCCGTCGAAGTATCGAGCGCCGCCATGAAGTTGATGATCACGTCTTGCGGAGTGATGGCGTCGGCTGTCGATACGGTTGAGCTCGTGCCGCCGGGGTTGATGTTGATCGATTTGCCGCGCGCGCCGCTGAGGAGAATGGTACTGCCGTCGGACATGAGCACAAATACATCGTTGTTGAGCGTCGAGCGAGTGAACGAGCCGCCGCTGATCATGAGCGTGTCGTTGTTGTTGTAGCCGTAGATGACATCGTTGCCGTCGCCCAAATCATATTGGTAGAGGTTGCCGCTCAAGTCGGTGCTGCGAACGGTGTCGCTGCCCTTGCCGCCGCGTACGGTCACCGCACTGCCGCCGAAGCTGATGAGATCATCGCCCGTTCCTCCGTTGAGCGACGACTGCGAACCGTCGGTTATGATCGAATCATTGCCCGAGCCGCCGTCGATCGTATTATACCAATAGGCGCTCAAACTGATCAGATCATTGCCGCTGCCGCCGTCGCTCATCGAACGAAAATGATTGCCGACGATCGTATCGTTGCCGTCGCCGCCGAGGATCGTCGCGTAATTGTCGATGCCGTTGATGGAATCGTCGCCGCCGCTCCCGAGGATCGTAACCGCCTCGCCGCCGAGATTGTTGATGGTGTCGCCGCCTTCGGTGCCGACGAGCATGGTATTCGAGAGCGTGTTGTTGATGACGGTGCCGACGACGGCGGGCGTGGTGTCATCGGCGGGCGTGGTGTTGACGGGTAGAGCGCCTTTAATGATGTTGACGGTTTTATCGGCGGCTCCAATCAGCTCGATCTCACCGTCGCCGATCTCGATTATCACATCGTCGCCTTCTATCAACGTCGAATAATCCGAGCCGTCGGTGATAAAAATTGTGTCGCTTTCCCGATAGCCGTTGATTGAATCAAAACCGTCGCCCGATGCATATTGAATGACCGCATCGCCGAAGAACAACTCTATGAAATCATCGCCCGTGCCACCGTTGATGATCGCGCCGTTGCTGTCAACGTTTCTGATAGAATCGTCGCCTGCTCCTCCGTTGAGCGTTGAGTTCTGCCGCCGTTTTCGATCGAATCGTCTCCGGCTCCGCCATTGACCAGCGCTCCCTCGATATGATTGATGAGGAGATCGTCGCCCGCCTCGCCGTTGATGGTCGCGTCGCTCGACTCGTTGCGGACGGCGTCACTGCCCGCGCCCCCGTTGATCACCACGTTTGCGCTGCGCTCGGTGAAGATGTAATCGTTGCCGTCCTCGCCGTTGAGCGTCGCTCGATTGGAATTGTTTGAGATGAAGTCGTCGCCCGCTCCGCCGTTGATCACCGACAGACGACTGCCGTTATTGTATATGAAATCGTCGCCGGCTCCCGAGTTGATCGTCGAGCGTTGAGCTCCAAAGTTCCTGATCCAATCGTTGGTCGACGTGCCCTCAAAAATTTTGCCGCGATCATAGTTCTCGACGATGGCATTGTAGCCGATGATGCTCTCACTGCCGTCGGCATTGATCACCTTGCAACCCTTGGCGTCTTTGAGCGTGATCGAGCCGTCGCCGACGCGGAGGATCAGATTATTCCCCGAGCGCGACTATGAACTGATCGATCCGCTCGTAAGTTTGATCGCAACGCTCTCGATGTTGAGGTTGTGATAGATATCTTCGATGGTATCATTGCCGTCGCCCGCTCCGTATTCGATCGTATTCT
Source organism: Selenomonadaceae bacterium (assembly GCA_017477125.1). Classification (GTDB taxonomy): domain Bacteria; phylum Bacillota; class Negativicutes; order Selenomonadales; family Selenomonadaceae; genus Quinella. The sequence continues at coordinate 29,841 of JAFUXN010000124.1, read as the reverse complement.
CGTTCGAGTTGTCGACGAAGAAGATGGAGTCATCGCCCTTGCCTCCGTTGATCGTCATTGACGAGGCATTGAGGCTAAGAGTATCATTGCCGGCGCCGCCGTTGACCGAGCCCGCGTACCAACCAAAATTGATGTAATCGTTGCCCGCGCCCGCATCGAGCGTCACGTTCTGCGTCCCGTTGCAATCGATCGAATCATCGCCGCTCGAGCCGACCACCAATGTATCGTTGATATCATCGTAATGAATTTCCATTGCCATCATCCTTTTTTGATCAGCACCGCGCTCAACATCAACGCGATGCTCAGCTCGACCGTCAGGAACATAACGATGCCGAGCCAGCCGCTCATCATCAAAAATTTCCCTCCCAACGTCCCTATCACACTCGCACCAAAGTAATAAAACAGCATATACATCGACGAGATGCGCGCTTTATCAGCGTCGTCGAGCCGCCCCGCCCAAGCCGCCGCCGCGCTGTGTGCTCCGAAAAATCCGTACGTCAACACAACAGCGCGATCCCGATCAACTTCAACGCCAACGGAGACGCGAGCGATGTGAGCACTCCGATCATCATCGCCGCGAGCGCGATCAATAATGTTCGTCCGTTGCCGATCCGATCGCTCAACCGTCCCATCAACGCCGACGACGCCGTTCCGATCAAGTACAGCAGAAACACCAAGCCCACTTGCGTTTGCGTCAATGAGTACGGCGGCGCCGGCAGGATATAACTGATGAAATTGTACGTGCAGACGAACGCGCCCATCGCCAGCGTCGCGATCATGTACACGCAAACCAATCGCCAATTCCTCAACAGCTTGATAAAATCTCGAGGGTGAGCCGGCTCCGCGCGGACGTCGACCGCATGCTTGGGCGTCGGGAGCGTCATCAAAAATGCCAGCCCGATTCCGATATACAATCCGCCGAGCACCATCAACGCAAGACGCCAATCAAACCAATCGGTCAACGCGCTCAGGATCAATCGTCCCGCCAGCCCGCCCACCGACGTGCCCGCGATATATATTCCCGTCACTCGTCCGATGATCGCAGGATCGAACTCCTCATTGATGTATGCGATCGCCATCGCGGGGAAGCCCGCCAACAACATGCCTTGTATAAATCGCAAGCCGAGGATCAGTTCGAAGCTCTCACTCATCGCCATCGCGATCGCCAACGCCGCCGCCGCGATCAGTCCGCCCGACATGATTTTCTTGCGCGGCAATCGTTTGGCGAAGATCGCTATCAGGAACATCGAGAACGCCATGCCCGCCAGCCCGAACGACACCGTCAACGACGCGATCGCAGGATCGACGCTGAATTGAGCGGTGAAGAGAGGTATGATCGGCTGAACGCAATGCTCTGCTCCAAACGCCACCAAACTGCCGAAAAATAATGCGGCGATGGCTAACGAATATTCTCGAGTGCCGCGCTCGATTACCATCGTTATCGCCTCCGCCGCGTATTATATCACGTTTCGGATCGGTCAGACGCCGTTATTTTTTCTTATGCCGAGCCGCATAGGTCAGTTCATTCGTCGACGGCGTCAACATGTCGGTCAATTGATCATAATCGAGATCAACGGCGGCGTCCGTCGAAACGATCTCGTTGAGCTCCGATGCCGGCGTCGAATCCCGCCCCCGGCACTGACCATGACATTCGAGCCGCGATTGATAATTCTAATGTGGGAGGCGGTATCGCGACTCGGTGACGAAGTTGATCTCGATCGAGCCGTCGAGCGACGCGAGGAAGTCTCTGACGTAGCCGTTGAGATATTCCGCCTTCGCCTTCGCAAAACTGTACTCTCTGCTGACGTCGAAATAATTGTCGGCGCGTTTGGAGTAGCCATCGAAACCCGCCAGCCAAATTTTCTTCACGCCGATCTTTATCATCGCCTTCAACAGCATCACCAACGAGTTGTCGATGATCTCGGCGTCGCGATCGATCAGCGAGCCGTAGTTGAGTACGTAATCGAATGAGCCCGCCGCCTTCGTGACGTTCGACGTCGCAATGATCTCCGCCGACGAATTTTGATCGTCTCGAAGATCGTATTGCAGTTGAGTGCAGCGCTTGGCATTGGTGAGGAAAATGTAATCGACGGCAAAATCCTTCGGTGCATAGTTCACCGCAATGACGAGCGGCTTGAGCCGATCGATCGTCGCGTGAACCCGAGCGCGCTGACGTTTGATGTTGTTGCCCGGTCCGATCAACAGCACCTCCCGACCGTCGAACGCGGAATGCAATCGAGCCAACGCCGACTCATCGTCGCAATCGATCGCTTGGTAGTCGAGATAAATTTTCTCGGCGTACTTCGGATCGTAGAGGAGTTTCTTATCGGGCTCGATGGCGTTGAGGATCGAAACGATCTGCTTGACCGACAACGTCCGCCGCCCCATCAGATACGAAACATAATTGGGGTGACAGCGCGCCGACGCCGACAGGTAGAAGAACAAATTATATCCCCAATACTGCCGACGGTAGATGTCGAGGATCACGTTGTCGATCGCCTCGAGCGCCTGAGCGATGTCGTAATGCTTATCGAACCGATCGTTGGCGAACATCATCAACAGCTCGAGCGGAGCATTGCCTGCGCTCTTGCCCATGCCGTAGAGAGTACCGTCCGCCAAAATTCCGCGCGGAGTATCGAGCTCGAGGAAGGCACGAGCATTGGCGTAGCCCAATTGGAAATTGTTATGAGCGTGGAAGCCGAGGCGGATCGATTGATCGACATGACGATCGAGAATTTTGGTGATGTGCATGAGCTGAGCATCGTCGAGCAGCCCGTAAGTGTCGACCATCGATGTGGCGAACGGCGCGACCTTGTTGACGGCTCGAGCGTAATTGACGAGCGCCTCATCGGTGTAGGTGGTGACCGATACCATCTGCGCGAACACCTTATAGCCGAGCGCCTTGACCTGACGACAGAAGTTGAGGGCGTCGCGAAGTTTGTGCTCCTTGAAAATGACGCGAATGCCGTCGATGAAAGTCTCCGAACAGGGCTGCAGGTGATCGAGCGAGCAGGTGCCGTAATCGATCATCGCCAGGACGGTGGCGGCTCCCTTATCGGCGTTGGCGAAAATTTTATTGGCGGATTGCGTATCGGGCATGATGGTGCGGTTGATGTCGAAGAGGCGGCGCTCGTCGAGGAAACCTATCTCAATGTACTCGACGCCCGAGCTCACCAGTCGAGCAAACACCTCAAGGATTTTGTCGTGCCCGAAATTCCAATCGTTGACGTAGCCGCCATCGCGCAACGTGCAATCGAGCAGCTCAATCTTGTTGCTCATAATCCTCCTCCGTTCAATCGATCAGAAATTTTTATTGCGCTCGTACTCGTCGCGGGGCAGGAACGGGAACATGTCATCGAGGGGCGGCGAGACGATCCGACCGTCGGGCAATCGTTTCGATGAAAGTTTGGGCTCGAAATTTTGTTTGACGTCAACCACGATCTCACACAGCGCCGCGCCCTCCGTCGACAAGAATTGATCGATCAGCTCGTCGGCTCGATTGAGATCGTCGATGCGGAAGAATGTTATCCCGTACGCCGCGGCGATCTTCTCAATGTCGGGGAAGCTCAAACCGTTCCCGTCGCACACGCCCACCAGCGGCGGCTCAAACAAATTCGTCTGTGTCTGACGGATCGAGTGGTAGCCGTTGTTGTTGATGTAGACGATCTTGAGGTCGAGGCGATTGTAGACAACGGTTTGCAGCTCTTGAATGTTCATCTGAAAACTGCCGTCGCCGTCGATGCAGATCACTCTTCGATCACGTTGAGCGATCGAACAACCGATCGACGCGGGGAAACCGTAGCCCATCGACGCGCAGCCCGAGTTTGTGATCACTCGTTGCCCGCGCTTGAACGCTCCCGCTTGCAAGGTGATCACCGCCGCGCTCCCGTTGCCGCACACCACCACTTCATCATCACTCAACCGCCCGAAGAATTTTTCCATGAACGCATACGGATTCATCGGCGTCGGTTGTCGATAATATTCTTCTCGCGCCGCGGGATACTTGTCGCCCATCTCATGCGCGCGCCTCAACCAATCGAGCTTCTCCGCCGTCGGCTCATACTCAACTTTCAACAGCGAATTGATCACGTCGCGGACGTCGGCGCAGATCGGGTAATTGATCTTGAGCGTCGGCTTGCGCAACTCGCCCTCGTCGATGTCGACCATGATCTTATACGAGCCGCGCGCAAAGTTCTCGTAGTTGTAACTGATCTGCCTGATGTTCATTCGACTGCCGAGAATTATCAGCAAGTCGCCGGTCTCGACGACGAAGTTGCCGCCGCGCGTGCCGACCGTGCCGGGGCGTCCCGCATAACACTCGTGAGCGTTCCACATCAGATCGTGCGCGTCCCACGACGTCACCACAGGGATTTTCAATCGCTCGATCAGCTCAAGAAATTGATCGTAAGCGCCGCTCAATCTGATCCCGTTGCCCGCATAGATCACGGGTCGTTTCGATCGACTGATCCGATCGATGATCGTCTGCGTGATGATCTCGTCGAAGGCGGGTTGCTCGACCGCGAGCATTTCTCTCGACGGCTCGAACGGTTTGAGCTCATCGGTTTCGACCGTCGCCGATTGAACGTTGATCGGCACGTCGAGCCAAACGGGTCCGGGTCGACCATGCGTCGCGAGGTAGAGCATCTGCTCAAGGCAACGTCTGATCTCCGTCGGCTCGATTATCATCTCGGCGAATTTGGTCATGGTTTTGGCGGCGTCGACGATGTTGAACTCTTGATCGCCCAACTGTCGAAGCGGGACGTCGGTCGATGCGATCGTGGTCGGGAACTTCACTTGCCCCGAGACAACGATCATCGGGATCGAGTCGAGCCACGCGCCGAGCACTCCCGTCAACGCGTTGGTGCCGCCGGGTCCCGTCGTCACACAGACCAGCGCAGGTTCATTCGTCAATCGAGCAAAGCCTTCGGCAGCGATCGCCGCCGCCTGTTCGTGATGGTGGTAGGTGGTGATGATGTCGGGATGATGTCCGAGCGCGTCGTTGAGGAACATCGCGCCGCCGCCCGTCACCGAAAAGTTGTGCCTGATCCCGTGCTCAACAAAAAAATTGGCGATGTACTTCGCCACGGTCGTTTTCAATACAATTCACCTCCGAACCGAATCATGAATGACATCGATCATGCAATCGAGCATGGGATCGGTCATGCCCGGGTAGAGCCCGATCCAAAATGTATCGCGCATGATCCGATCGGTGTTCTCGAGCGAGCCGATCACGCGGTACCCTCGTCCTTCCGCGCGGAGCTCGTCGAAGCACGGATGCTTGATCAGATTGCCTGCGAACAACATTCTCGTCTGCACATTGCGCCCTTCGATCGCTCGAACAATCTTCGATCGATCAACGCCCTCTCTGCAGGTCAACATGAATCCGAACCAACTCGGCGTCGAATGCGCACACGGCTCCGGCAGAATGAATTTGTCATCGAGATCGCTCAATCCGTCGAGCAGCCTGCTGAAATTTTTGCGCCGACGCTCGACGAACGACGGCAATTTCTTCAGCTGCGCACAACCGATCGCCGCCTGCATCTCCGTCACCTTCAGGTTGAATCCGAAATGCGAATACACGTATTTATGATCGTATCCGCGCGGAAGCTCGCCGAACTGCCCATCGAAACGATGCCCGCACATGTTATCGCGCCCCGACGGACATGAGCAATCGCGTCCCCAATCCCTCAACGACCGCACGATCTTATTGAGCAACGGGTCATTTGTGTAGACGGCGCCGCCCTCGCCCATCGTCATGTGATGCGGAGGATAGAAGCTCGACGTTCCGATGTCGCCGATCGTCCCCGTCAAATGCTCAACGCCGTCGAGCTCATACTTCGAACCGAGCGCGTCGCAATTGTCCTCGACCAGCCAGAGCCCATGCTCATCACAAAAATTTTTGACCGTCGACAGATCAAACGGATTGCCGAGCGTGTGAGCGAGCATCACCGCCCGCGTCCGATCGCTCAACGCCTCCTCCAATCTCGACACGTCGATGTTGTATTGCGGGATCGTCACGTCGACGAACACCGGCACCGCTCCAAACTGAATGATCGGCGCGACGGTGGTTGGGAAGCCGGCGGCAACGGTGATCACTTCGTCACCGCGTCTGATCCGTCGGTCGCCGAGCAGCGGAGAGGTCAACGCCATGAACGCCAACAAATTCGCCGACGACCCCGAGTTGACCGCCGCGCAATGCTTGACGTTGAGGAATTTGGCGAGCCCGCGTTCGAACTTCGACGCGTAACGTCCCGCCGTCAGCCAAAATTCCAACGCGCTGTCGACCAGATTGCACATCTCTTCATGATCGTACACCCGCCCCGCATAGTTGATCCGATCGCCCGCCTCGAAATTTTTCCCGGCATGAAACTCGTCGTGATACTCCCGGACCAGAGATAAAATTTTGTCGTGAAGCTCCGCCTTGGTCACTCGCTCGCCCCCTCGAGATATTCATTGAGTTGATCGGTCATGCAGTTGAGCAGATTGCCGCGCCGCTGATAAATTTTCGTCCACTCGATCGTTTTTTCGAGTGCCTCACGTATCGACCAGCGCGGCGCCCAATCGAACATCTGTTTAAATTTCGAGCAGTCGAGCTTTAAAAAGTTCGCCTCGCGCGGCTGATCGATCTCTTGCGCCTCCCAATCGAGCCCGTCACCCCACAACTCGCAGAACATGCGCACCAGCTTACCCGTCGAAATGCAATCGTCGGCGTCGGGACCGATGTTGTAGCAGTCGGCGAACGTCGCATCATTGTATTGAGCCTCGGCAAGCATGACGTAAGCGAGCAACGGCTCGAGCACATGTTGAAACGGACGAACGGCATTCGGATTGCGCACTTCGATCGTTTCGAGCTTGAGCGCGGCTCTGACGCAATCGGGAACGAGACGATGCTCGGCGAAGTCGCCGCCGCCTATCACATTGCCCGCTCGAACGGTCGACACCGCGATCGATTTGTCGGCGAGGAAGCTCCGCACATAGCAATTGGTGACGAGCTCGGCGCAACTTTTGCTGTTTGAATAAGGATCAATGCCGTCGAGCAGATCGGTCTCGCGATAGCCGTACGCCCATTCGTTATTGTGATAAACCTTGTCGGTGGTGACGTTGATGACGGAGCGAACGCTGTCGACATTGCGAATGCTCTCGAGCAGATTGACGGTGCCCATGACGTTGGTTTCGTAGGTGAGCGGCGGATTTTTATAGCCTTCGAGCACGAGCGGTTGAGCGGCGAGATGAAAAACGATCTCGGGCTGACGTTGATTGACGATCTTGCGGAGGATCATGAGATTGCGAACGTCGCCGCGCGTCGAGTGAATGAACTTGTTGAGTCGGATCAGATTGAATAAGTTTGGAGTGGTGGGCGGCTCGAGGGCGTAGCCGGTGACGTCGGCGCCGAACGACTGAAGAATGAAGGTGAGCCACGCGCCCTTGAAGCCGGTGTGTCCTGTGATGAAAACCTTCTTGCCTTCCCAAAAATTTTTATGCAAAGCCATAATACATTCCTCAGAGAAATTTATTCGAGCCCGCCCCTCAATCGGTTGATAGTCGGACGGGCTTGCCAAAAGATCAGTCCCAAAGTTTCCAAGGGGCGCGCCCCGCGTTCCACATCGTTTCGAGATTGCGCTTGTCGCGGATCGTGTCCATGCACTGCCAGAAGCCTTCGTGCTTGTACGCCATCACTTCGCCCGCCGCCACCAATCGATTCATCGGCTCGTTCTCGAACATGTAATCGCCCGTTATGAAGTCAAACACATTCGGTTCGAGCACCATGAAACCGCCGTTGATGTTGACGACGTCCTTGCTCGTCTTCTCGCGGAACGCCACCACCCGATTGCCGTCAAACTCGATCACGCCGAACTGCGTCGTCGGGTGCACCGAGGTCAGCGTGCAAATCTTTCCATGCGATTCGTGAAAGGCGAGCAGCGCATTGATGTCAACGTCCGAAACGCCGTCGCCGTACGTCATCATAAATCGTTCGCCGTTGAGGTACCGACGTATCTTCATGAGCCGCCCGCCGGTATTTGTCTCGTAGCCGGTGTTGATCACCGTCACCTTCCACGGCTCGGAGAAATCATCGTGCACGGTGATGCTCCCGCCGTCGGTGAAGTCAAACGTCACATCGGAATTGTAGAGGTTATGTCGAGCGAAGAACTCTTTTATGACGTGCTGCTTGTAGCCCGCGCAGATGATGAACTCGTTGAAGCCGAAATGCGAGTAGATTTTCATGATGTGCCAGAGGATCGGGCGCCCGCCGATCTCAATCATCGGCTTGGGAATGAACTGCGACTCCTCTCTGATGCGAGTGCCCAGCCCGCCCGCCAACAGTACTACCTTCAATGCGATTTCTCCTTCCGATCGGGCTTGGGCCATGACGGGAATTTGATATTGCCCCCATTGGAGAGCGCGAGAACCATAGCCGGGATCACTCGCTCCATCATCTGCGTCTCTCGACCGTTATAATTCTCGAGGAACGCCCGTTGCAGAGCGCCCGCCGCCTTGGTCAACCAGATGATGATCGTGTGGCGCAACTCCTCATTGGTCGTGATGAATTTTTTTCGACGCCAGAACTCGTTGACCTCCTCGGCGAAGTTCACGTAAATCTGCACCCACGTGCCGATCTGTTGAGAGTCCTGCCCCGCATGCATGCGCCGCGCGCTCAACACCTCATTGATCCAAAAGATGTTGCCTTGCTCGAGCAGGTAGAGCCATTGCGAGTAATCGCCGAGTGCATTGGGGCTGTCGATCATGTCGGGACGTTTGCGCCAATGTTTTTTGTCCTCGTCGACCAGAAATTTTTTCTTGATCAGCACCGTCGACGGCTCACCGATCCGATTGGCGGTGTACATCAACAAAAATTTGCCGACACGCTCATTCGAGAGTTTCTCCGTCTTGTTGTGTAACGGTTCCATCTCGCCGAGCACCTTGCCGTTCTCGTCAATGTTATGCCGACGCGAGCTCACCAACGACACGTCGGGATTATTGCGGTACGCCTCGATCATCTTCTCAATCTTGGTCGGATAGAACATGTCGTCGTCGAACAGCCAACTGAAATACTCCGCCTCGGTGCGCTCCCACATTTTTTTCTCGAGAAATTTGCCGTTGTCTGACGCGGTGAAGCCGGCATTTCGAAAATATTTTATGCGGTCGTCCTTCTCGAGGTAAGGCTGAACCGCGGCGTAAGTAAGTTCATTGGTCGAGTCGTCGCTGATGATGATCTCGATGTTGCGATACGTTTGGTTCATTGCACTCTCAAGCGCGACGGTGAAGAATTGCGGGCGATTGAACGTCGGGATCAAAATCTGCACGAGCGGGAAGAGCTCCTTGGAGTACTCTGCCAAAAATTTTTTTCGCTCGCCATCGTAGAACGGCATGGAGTCATTGCGGTACCAAATCCATGGCTGCTCCTGTCGAGCGACCACGCATTTATATCCCCGACGTCTGAACTCGATCGACTGAGCAAAATCGCCGTAGGAGTTTTCTTCGAACAGATCATCGCGCCAATCGATATCGTACTGCGTCGCGAGCATAAATCCGTCGAGCACCTCAACCTCTTGATAGGGCGCCTCGCTCTGCTGCCATACGGCGTTGATTTTCTTTGGACCGAGAACGATTTTGCCGCAACGCTTAGCCGATTGATACGGAATGGCATGGGTCGACAGCTCGATCGAACCGCAACAGCCGATCATCCCGACGCTCCGATCGGATCGAAACATCTCAACGAGATCGACCAGGATATTATTGTTGAGCATCTCAACCTGCTCGTCGAGGTAGATTTTATATTTGGCGTCGCTCGCCTTCATCGCCTGATTGTATGCGCGCCAACGGTTGGGTCCCGAAACGATGCTCGCCGTCGGACGAAATCCTTCGGGTATGGTCAAACTGCTCAGCATTTGTTTGATTGAATTGGTAGGGGCGTCGCTCGTCTTGTAGATTATGAGCGCGATTTTATTTTCGTCCATCGATCAAAGCTCCTCTCAATGATGGAACAAACGGATATGGGTCATAGCCATCGCGATGCCGTACTTGTCGCAGGTCTCGATGACGTTGTCGTCGCGGATCGAGCCGCCCGCTTGAGCGACGAACTTCACGCCGGACTTATGCGCGCGTTCAATGTTGTCGCCGAACGGGAAGAAAGCATCGCTGCCGAGCGACACGTTGTCGAGCTTACTGATCCAATCGAGCTTCTGCTCAACGGTAAGCGGCTCGGGCTTGGCGGTGAACACGCGTTGCCAATCGTTGAGAATATCATCGCTCTCGTTGCCGACGTAGACATCGATGGCGTTGTCGCGATCGGGGCGCTTGACGTCGGGACGGAACGGCAGATTGATCACCTGCGGGTGCTGACGGAGCCACCACGTATCGGCTTTCGAGCCTGCGAGGCGAGTGCAATGGACGCGAGACTGTTGACCTGCGCCGATGCCGATCGCCTGCCCGTCCTTGACGTAGCAGACGGAGTTTGATTGAGTATATTTGAGAGTGATGAGGGCGATGAGCAGATCGCGTTGAGCGTCGGCGGGGATTTTGGTAATGGTCGGCACGTCGTTGAGACAATCGGCGGTGATGGCGATGTCGTTTCTCAACTGTTCGAAGGTCACGCCGAAGACCTGTTTGCGTTCGACGGCGGGCGGCTCGTAAGCGGGATCGATCTGAAGGATCAGATATGAGCCTTTGCGTTTGGCTTTGAGAATGTCGAGCGCGTCTTTGGAATATGAGGGAGCAATGACGCCGTCTGACACTTCGCGTTTGAGGTAAAGGGCGGTGGCGGCGTCGCACTCGTCGGAGAGCGCGGCGAAATCTCCGTAGGAGCTCATGCGATCGGCGCCGCGAGCTCTGACGTAAGCGTTGGCGATGGGCGAGAGCTCAATGCCCTCGACGAAATAAATTTTGTTGAGCACGTCGTCGAGCGGGAGACCGACTGCGGCGCCTGCGGGGCTGACATGTTTGAACGACGCGGCGGCGGGCAATCCCGTCGCCTGTTTGAGTTCGCGCACGAGTTGCCAGGAGTTGAGCGCGTCGAGCAGATTGATGTAGCCGGGTCGACCGTTGAGCACGGTGAAGGGTAATTGCTCGGCGAACACTCGCGCGGGTTTCTGATTGGGATTACAACCGTATTTCAATTCGAGTTCCTGCATGAGGTAATCACTTCCTTTTTTGAGTTATGATAGCATGCGTCGGCATTGGCGGCAACAAAAAACGCTCGACGCAAGGTCGAACGTTGAAATCGGATCGGAAATTATTTTTTGTTGGCGTTGAGAGCGTTGGCGATGCCTGCGATTGCGTTGAGCGCGTCGCCCATGTTGGCGGCGGGGTTGTGCTGTTGAGCCTGAGCGTTCTGTTGAGCCGACGGCTGTTGAGCTCCGCCCATCGCTCCTGCGAGTGCGCCCAATGCCCCGAGCGCTCCCAATGCATTCGCCGCGTTGGCTGCGCCCGACGGTTGAGCCGATTGTTGAGCTCCGCCTGCCGCGCCCGCCATCGCGCCCAATGCTCCAAGCGCGCCGAGCATATTGGCGGCGTTGGCTGCCGGCGACTGTTGAGCGCCTTGAGGAGCGGACGGTTGAGCGGCGGCTTGAGCGGCGCCCATCACTCCAGAGCCGAGATTGAGTAAGGCGCCGATGTCGATCTTATCGCTGTTGGCGATCCCGAACATGACGAGAGTGAAGATCGCCTTATCGACCTTCATGCCATGCTTGGACATGACGTTATAGATCGTCTCGACGACCTCGGGATTTTTGAGCGCGGCTTTCACTCCGACCTTATCGAGCAGATCGGAAATCTTTGTGAGCAGTTCCTTGGTATCCATTACAAAACTCCTTTCGAGCAAAAAAATTTATTCGCCGTTGAAGGTCTCGACGATCTCCTCCGGCAGATTTTTATTCAGGCGCAAAACCTTTGAGCAATTTCGCTGAATGGTTGACGGTCAACAAAATAATCCACGACAACATTCGTGTCAATCAGCAAATTTGATGCCATATTTCTCACTGAGCCTTTCCTCACGAATTTGATCGAGCGTCATGTTTTGATAGGGAGACGATTTGGGAATGATCCCGGTCAACCTTTGGATCGCCGCTTCGATCCTCTCGGGGTCTTTGGGCTTCTTGGGCATCAAATCGCGAATGACGATTAATTTGACCTGCTGATTCTTGAACTCCTCGGGCAGATCGATCACTCCGTCGAGTTTACTGGCATCAACCTTCGCATGATATACTTCCATCGTGCTCACCTCTACAAAGTTTCGCCCATTGTATCACACGCGTCGATCCGCTGTCAAACCTCCTCGTCCGCGCCCCTCTTACGGATCACAAACTTCAACGGCGCGCCCTCAAATCCGAACGTCTCACGCAATCGGTTCTCGAGGAATCGAACATATGAGAAGTGAAACAGCTCCGGCTCATTCACGAACAGGATGAATCGCGGCGGGCAGATGTCCGCTTGCGTCATGAAATATATTTTGAGCTGCTTGCCCTTCTTCGACGGCGGCGGGTTCACCGATACCGCGTCCCTCAACAGCTCGTTTAAGATGCTCGTCTGTATGCGCATCGCCTGCTGGTCGGCAACAAACTTCACCAGCTCCGTCACTCGATTGACGCGCTGACCCGTCAATGCCGACGCGTACAACACCGGCGCATATTGCAGGAACCCGAGCTTGACTCTCAACTCGTCGGTGAATCGATTGGTCGAGCGATCATGCTTGTCGGGGAAGATGTCCCACTTGTTCACCACGATCACACAGCCCTTGCCCGAGTCGTGCGCATAGCCCGCGATCTTTGCGTCCTGCTCCGTGATACCCACCGGTGCCTCTATCATCATCAACACCACGTCCGCACGATCGATCGCTCGCAACGACCTCATCACGCTGTAGCGCTCGACGGGTAACTCAACCTTCGCCTTCCGACGCATGCCCGCCGTATCGATCAACGTAAACTTGATCCCGTCCTTGACGAAGTGCGTATCGATTGCGTCTCGCGTCGTGCCCGGGACGTCGCTCACGATCACTCGCTCCTCGCCCAACATCTTGTTCACCAGCGACGACTTACCGACGTTCGGTCGACCGATCACCGCAATGCGAATCTCATCAGCCTCGTGCAGATCGTCTTCGACGGTCGGGAACGAGTTGGTCACGGCATCGAGCAGGTCTCCAAGGTTGAGCGCATTCGTCGCGCTGATCCCGATCGGATCGCCCAGCCCCAAATTATAAAATTCATAGACGTTGTCCTCGAGATTGATATGATCGATCTTGTTGACCGCAACCACGATCGGCTTGTTCGCATGGCGGAGCACTCGAGCGATCTCCTCATCGGAAGTCGTCAAGCCCGCTCGCCCGTCGACCACAAACAAGATCACATCAGCCTCGTCGATGGCGATCTTCGCTTGCGCGCGGATCGAGTTGAGCATCGAATCGTTTGAATCAAGCTCGATGCCTCCGGTGTCGACCAGCGTGAACTCATGGTTGAGCCATTCGGCATCCATATAAATGCGATCGCGCGTGACGCCGGGCATGTCATCGACGATCGATAATTTCTTCTTGCCGATTTGATTGAACAGCGTCGACTTGCCCACGTTCGGGCGCCCCACCACTGCCACGATCGGTTTGCTCATAACATTTCTCTCCTCAAAAAAAAAATCCGTCCCAACGATGAAAAAATCGTGGACAAAATTTCTAACGTGTGATAGAATCTCCTCGCGACGGCTGAGAGCCGGCTTCCTCCCCTCGAAGGGAGGTGGGTAGCATGAAACACGACTACAGCAAGCTGAACTTCTGGCTTGGGGTGGTTCGCTGGATCTGCGACATCCTGAGCGCGATAATCGAGTTCGTCTTCGGTTGAGCGCTACGGAAAGCCGGTTAATGACCAGTTAATCGGCTTCCGAAATGCCAGGTAACTTCTGCGATCTAGGAAACTCGGAGGAAGTCGGCACCTGTTCCGGTCGTCGCTCTTTGATTTCCATCACAACTAGATTCTATCAAACCCAATCGCCGCCGTCAATAAAATTTTTCAACCGACGGTATTGCTCCTCGACGTCGGCGACAAACTTCTTCGCGTCGAGCAACGCAGAGCCCTTCAATCGATCGCTCACGTCAATCGGATCGCTCGACAACTCGATCGCCCGCTCAACAAACTCATTTTGATCCTCAACAATCAGCTCCTCAAGCCCCGCCGCTCGAATGATGTCCGACCCAAACCGCGCGGAGTATCGATCGCCGCGCACACTGATCACCGGCACGCCCATGCACAGCGCCGTCGCTGTCATCGCTCCTCCATTATAGGGAAACGTGTCGAGCATGATATCAACGTCGGCGTAATCATCGAGGTAAGCGTCGCGCCCCAACCTGATCTCAATCCGATCCGTCAGCAGGAGATCACTCACGCGTTCGATCATTCGTCGACGTCGAGCCGCAATCGAAGTCGTGTCCTGCATGATCAGTCGGCTGTTCGGAACGCGCTCAAGAATCTCGGCGACGCACTCAAGGTAATCGTCGGTCACTTTCATGAAATTGTTGAAGCAGCCAAACGTCACCGTCGAGTGAACGCGTCGATTGTCGGCGATCAATTGAGGAGTGAACACCAACGCATGCGGCACCGTCAAAAATTTTTCGGTGAAGAGGCGAGCGTCGGTCGGCGGCGTCAAAAAATCGTCGGTGAGAATGTAATCGACCGCGCTCAATCCCGTCGTGTCGAGCCAACCGATCCCGCTGATCTGAACGGGCGCGAGACGATACGCCATCAACTGCAGAGTGATCCCGCCGTCGGAATGACCGCCGAGATCAAACAGTATGTCGAGACCATGCGACGCTATCACGCGCGCGGCAGTCTCGATATTTTTTATGTCGACGGTGATGAACTCATCGACGGCATTTTTTATTTGGGCGGTGAAGGCGTCGGCGGCGCTCGACAGACTGAAGCACGTCACATAAAAATTTTTGCGGTCGAACGCCGTCAACAGAGGCTCATAAAATCTCGCGGCGGCTCCGTTGAGAAAATCGGGCGCGACATATCCGACGGCGATCTTCTCCCGACGATTGGCAACGCGCTCGAGCGGCTCAACGTCCCGATAGAGAGTGTCGTAAATAAAATGTTCGGCGGCAAGATCATTTTTGTCGACGTCGGGAAGGTAATGCAACGCGAACAGATAATTGCTGTAGTGCTGACGTTGCGCCCGAAGGTAGTGATCCGATTGCGCGGCGTTGAAGTACGCTTGAGCGGCACCGTCGGGGTCGGCGAGATCATGGAAGGCGGCGCCGATCATCTCATGCACTCTCCAACGATCAATCGGATCGACCGTCGGCAACAGCGCCTTCAAATGATCAAGCGCCTCCTCCGCTCGCCCGCGCTCCAAAAGTTTTCGAGCGACGTCCATCAACTGTTCTTGCTCTGACGGAAGCGATACACGCCCACGCCGATCGGACGTTCGCCCTCAACATGCAACGGCTCATTCTCCCGCGCCTGACCGTCAATCGCTCGACGGTAGATCGACACCAGCCGCGCCGTCTGCTCGATCGAATACAGTTGAGCATCGATCCGCAACGACGCCGCCCCCATGAATTTCTCCACGTACCGATGCAGGCAGAGATCGCGCCCGAAATATAAATGCGTGCGCCCAAACTGATCCGTTCGATGCGAATGAACTTCGCCCGCCTCGTCGACCAACGCGAACTGTCGAGCGGGCTCGTCGAATTGATTGAAGTCGAGCGCCATCGATGCGAAGTTGTGTTCGCAGATCATTGACTCCGTCGAGCCGTGGATCAGCACTTCGATCGGCAACGGCGAGCCCTCGACCAAACTCCTCAACTGGCTGAACGACAGCTCGAGCGACGCCGCCCCCATCGTCGCGCCCAACTCCTTGAGCAGCGCCGCCGCCTTCGGGTTGAACAGGTTGAACGACAAATCCGCGCGGAGCGGCAACGAAAATTTTTTCGCCAGCGTCAACGAGCCGAGGTTGCTTACCATGATCCCGTCGGGGCGCTCGTCAAATTGATCGACCGTCGTCAACAGCGTCTCAAGCTCGTCGAGTTCGCGGCGATAAGTCGTGCGCGGCGTGTTGAGAATTAATTTCTTGTCAAACGTATGCGCATACTCGATCGCCTCCGCCAATTGATTGACCGTCAGCGGCAACGTCGGCTTGAACACTTCTCCGCCGATGCAGATCACATCGGCGCCGTTGTCGACCGCCGCCTTCGCTTGCTCCAACGTCGACACCCGCACCGACAGTTGAGGCTTCGATGTCGATCGGATCGCTCGCTCATCATCGAAAATCTCTGCGGCGCTTTGATCGTCGACCGTCGGCTCGGGCATCGCTTTCGAGAAGAAGCGCGGCTCGCGCTCGCCGCTCAACCCGATGTCCTTGCTCGTCGGACGGCTCAACGTGAACGACGTGGTGAAGTCTCGCACCCGATTGCCGTAAATATTATTCCAATCGTCGGCGTCGAGGACGTAGCCCGTCGGATCATCGAGATAACGATCGATCGCTCGACGGTAGATCGACACGATCCGATGAACAAATTCGGGCGGACGCATGCGCCCTTCGATCTTGAACGAATCGACGTCGGCGGCGATCAGATCGGGAATGTTTTTGAGCATGCACATGTCGTTGAGCGCCAATCGATGGGAGAAGTCATCAAGCACCTCGCCGCTCGTCTCATCGATCAACTGCCACGCCCAACGGCATGGCTTGAGGCACCGACCGCGGTTGCCGCTTTGACCGAACAGCACCCCCGAGTGAATGCATTGCCCGCTCTCGCTGATGCACATGTCGCCGTGAATGAAGTACTCGGTTTCGATGCCCGTCTCGCGCTTGAGCATCTGAACCTGCGACAAGTTGAGCTCGCGGCTGACCACCACGCGCGTGATGCCAAACGTCTTGAGCGTCTCGATGGCGGGCGCGCTGTGAATGTTCATCATGATCGACGCGTGGATCGGGAGGTCGAGATGCATGTCGCGAATGCTCTTGACCACCGCAAAATCTTGAACCAAAACTGCGTCGGGCTTGATCTCGTTGAGGAACGCCAGATATTCTTCGAGCCCGGGCAGCTCCTCATCGCTGATCAGATTGTTGATGGTGATGTAGAGTTTGACGCCGCGCTCGTGAGCATAATCGATCGCTCGACGCAATTGATCATCGTCGAAGTTGAAATCATTCCGATGCACGCGCATGTTGAAGTGCTTGCCGCCGAGGTAGACGGCATTGGCGCCGGCGTCGATGGCGGCGGTGAATGCGTCCCACGTGCCCGCGGGCGCCAACAGCTCAACGCTCTTCTTGTCAATCAAAGCCATAAAAATTTTTTCCTCCACAAATATTTTTGGATCAGACTATATCAATGGTCTCGTCGGAATGGGCGGTCAAAATGTCCTTGGTGATCTTGCCGTCCTTGACGAGAATCTGTCGAGCGGCGGCTTGAGCGATGTCGGGCTCGTGCGTGACGAGAATGATCGTCGAGCCGTTTGCGTGCAAGTCTTTGAATATCTCCATGATCTCGCCCGTCGATTTGGTGTCGAGGTTGCCCGTCGGCTCGTCCGCCATGATGATCGACGGCTTCATCGCTATCGCTCGAGCGATCGCCACGCGTTGACGTTGTCCGCCGCTCAACTCGCTCGGCAGATGCTCCGCTCGATCCGCCAACGAAACTTTTTCGAGCGCCTCTATCGCCAACCGCAATCGCTCCGTTGAGTTGAGCCCCGCATACACCGCAGGCAACGCCACGTTCTCAAGCGACGTCAACTTCGGCAGCAGATTGAAGTTCTGAAACACAAATCCGATCGTCTTGTTGCGGATCGCCGCCAACTGATCATCGTTGAGCCCGCTCACTTCCTGATCGAGCAACTTATATGATCCTTCCGTCGGTCGATCCAAACAGCCGAGGATATTCATCAGCGTCGACTTGCCCGACCCCGACGGTCCCATCAACGCCACGAACTCGCCCTCGTCGATGCGAAGGTCGACGCCGTTGAGCGCCGCCACGATCTCCGAGCCCATCTTGTATAATTTCTTGACGCCCGTCAGCGTGACTATGTTCTTCGCCATCGCAGCCTCCCTTTTTGATTAAAGTATACCATAAAATTTCGTGTTGACAACGCCCCGCGCCTGATATATAAATCATCTTATCAACCGTTGAGGAGATTTGGCATGGACAAAATTGTTGAGATGTTAAAGCAGTTGCACCCCGAACACGATTACGAGGCGAGCGACGACTTCATCAGCGACGGACTGATCGATTCGATCGATCTGCAGGAGCTGTTTGCGATGATCGAAGACGAGTTCGACATCGAGCTTGCCGGCACCGATCTCACCCCTCAAAACTTCCGCAATCTCGATTCGATCCGTGAACTGCTCGCCGACCACGACGTTGAGCTCGATGATTGACGGCGATAAAAATTTTTGGCGCGCGGCGCTTTTTATTTTTGCGCTCGTGATCGGTCAGCCCGCCTTCTCCGCCGACGTCATGACTTACGGTCACGATATCTTGTTCCACACGTTCAGGATAGAGGGCATGGCGGAGAGCATGAGCGGCGGGCAATTCCCCGTTCGGATCGTCGGCAAATCGCTCGCGGGCTACGGTGAAGCCTCGGGCATCTTCTATCCGAATTTGTTTTTCTACATTCCCGCGCTGTTGAGAATGGCGGGCGTTCCTCTGGTCGTGGCGTATAACTTCTTCTGCATTCTGATCAACGTCGCGACGATTTTTTTTACGTTTTGGAGCGTCGAGCGTCTGCTCAACTCGACGAGGACGGCGGCGATCGTCGCCATGCTCTACGGCGGTTTCATGTATCGACTGATCGATCTCTACGTCCGAAGTGCGTTGGGCGAGGCGATCGCCATGGCGTTCATGCCGATGGCGCTGATCTCATTGTGGTTGATGCTCAATCGATCGGAAAAATATTGGCGCGCGACGGTGATCGGTTTCACCGGCGTGTTGCAAGCTCATATATTGAGCAGTCTGTTCATGATCGGCGCGGCGATTTTGATCGCGCTGTTGAGTTTCAAACGCTTGAGCCGACGAGAAGTCTTAACAGCGACGGCGAAGGCGGCATTCTTCACCGCGCTGCTCAACCTCTGGTTTTACGTCCCGTTCATCGATTTCTACTCGACCATGAGTTTCAACATGCAGGACGAGCTCCGTTCGAGCGACATTCTGTCATCGTCGAGCCTGCCTTGGAAATTATTCGGCGGCATGCAATTGTTCGTCGGTTGGTCGATCGTGTTGATATTGATCGCGTTCATCGTTCGGGAGCGGACGGCGATCGATCGGGTGTGGTGGTCGGCACTGGCGTTCGGCGCGTTGATGCTGATCATGTCGACCAAAATTTTTCCGTGGGACATGCTCGAGAGCATGCCTTTGATCGGTGAGAGGCTCGGTGTCCTGCAGTTCCCTTATCGTCTCGTCATGCTCGCCTCCATGACGTTGGCGTACTGTGCGGGCGTCGCGCTCGTTCGTCTGCTCGACGGCGTCAAACATTCGCGATGGCTCATCTGTCTGATCTGTTTTGCGATCGCTCAATACAATTTCGCATTCCTCAACGACAGCGAAGGCAAGACGCCCGAGATCAACGGCTACCCATGCAATTGGTTCATCGATCACAACGACGGGCTCTTTCGATTGTGTTTCGTCGACAGTGACGCGTTCGGTTATATCGATTATGTTTACTCCGACATCAAGTTTGACGATCTGATCGAGGGCTTTGCTCCCGAAGATTTTCTGGACAATCTCAAGAAGCCGACCAAACTTCGCAATGATGATCTTGATCCGCGCGGAGCTGTGATCGATTGGCGGAAGGTCGGCATGACGATCGAGCTCAACGTTCGAGCGGACGAGCCGACGACGATCCGATTGCCGCTGTTCTTCTTTGACGGCTACGAGGCGACGACTGACGACGGACGAGCGCTGACGGTCGGATCGATCGGCAAGCATCGATTGACGGTCGAGGTTCCGAAGGGCGAAACTCATGTCAAAGTTGAGTACGTCGGGCGAAGTGCGTGGAGGCTCGCGCTGATGGCGTCGGTGATCGGTTTGATCGGATTTGTGATCCAATGGAGGCGCGAACGATCGTGTTGACGTTGATGGCGGTCGTCGGCTGGTTCTTCGTCCGCAACGTGCTGACGCCCATGGCTTATGATGATTACTCGTATGCGTTTATGTGGCGCGAGGAGATGATCGATGACGAGTGCATGGCAGATCGATTGGTCGATCTCGACCGTCGGGTGTCGTCGTTGAGTGACGTGCTCGAATCGCAATGGGCGCACTACCACACTTGGGGCGGAAGGACGGTCGCGCATTTCTGCGTGCAACTGTTTGTGTTGATGGGCAAGAGCGCCTTCGACGCAGTGAACGCGTTGATGTTCGGGCTGTTGATCGTATTGATCGCGCGGCTGGCGTCGGACGCTCCGTTGAGCTCGCGGCGCGTGCTGTGGATCGTGTTCGGGCTGTGGTTGGCGATCCCCGATTGGATTTTGTCAACGCAGTGGCTGACGGGCGCATGCAATTACCTCTGGACGGCGGTCATTCAACTGCTGTTCCTGTGTTTGATGAAACAATTATCGGTGCGGGGTGACGGCGAAAAAATCGGGCGCCCGCCTTCGAAGCCGGCGGCTCGCCCTTCACCATGTTCAGTATCTCAGACGTTGAACGAGGTAACGGTTGAGAGCGGCGGTGAATGGGCGACGAGCGAAGATGGGGCGCCCGCCTGCCCACGTGGCGGCTCGCCCTCCCCTTTGAACAGAAACTCAATGGCTGAACGGGGTGACGGCGAAGAGGAAGGGCGCCCGCTTGTACGCGGAGCGGCGCGCCCTTCTCTTTCATCGACATCGGCTGAAATCTTTGCTCCTCTTAAATTTTTTGAGCGCGGTAAAATGTTATTGATGATCCCGTTGGGATTGATGGCGGGCTGGTCGAATGAAGCGTCGGGGGCGGTGGCGATCCTGTTGAGCGCATACTTCACCGCTCGATCCGATTTCTCTCGACGCAATCTGATCGGATTGTTCTCGACGATGATCGGCTACGCATTGTTGATGACAGCGCCGGGCAATTTCAATCGGCTCGCGCTCACGCACCCGGGCTTTCAATTGACTCCGTCGCTCGTCCTCGAGCACTTCAACGACGCATGGCGCAACGTCGTGGGCGGCGAATCATTTTTGTTCGTCCCGATCGTTTGGCTGTTGCTCACCCGTCGCTCGCTCGACCCAAACATCATTGCCTTCACCGTCGCCGCGTTGCTCGTCCCGACCGCCATGCTCTTCTCGCCTCAGTTCGCATCATACACCTGCCTCGCCTCGACGGTCTTCTTATTGATCGCGTCGACCGCGGCGCTCGATCGTATCGAGCTTGGTCATTCAATGTTGATCAGATCGATCGCGACGATCCTGATCTCGATCGGAGTGTTGAGCATGGCGATGAGCCTCCGCGCGGATTATCTTCTCTACCGACAATCAGACGCTCAATTTGATCTGATCGAGCGGCACCGTCGAGACGACTGCATTGAACTGCCGTCGATGCTCTACGACGAGACTTCGATTGAGTTGTTGGGCGGACGGGTGATGAACGCGTACAACGGTCGGCACCACACGGCGGGGCTTGCCGACGATCCGAACGACTATTACACTCGAGCGTTTGCGAAGTACCACGGGCTCAATGCCGTTCGATTGAGCGATGATGAGGTGTCGCGATGAGACTGACGTTTTTGATCTTGGCGCTGATATTTTTCGTGCGCAACTGTCTGCTGCCGTTGGCCGCCGACGATTATTCGTATGCATTCGTTTGGGACGGAGCGGGACGCGGAAACATTTTGGAGGGCGTGCCCGACACGATCGAGCGCGTTGATTCGATTGGCGATCTGATCGCCTCGCAATGGTCTCACTACATGACTTGGGGCGGACGCACTCCCGCGCATACTCTCATTCAACTGTTCGTGTGGCTCGGCAAGCCACTGTTCGACGTGCTCAACACCGCGATGTTCGTTGCGCTGATCGTTTTGATCGCTCGGCTCGCCGACGTCCGTTTGACGTTGAGAAATTTATTGTGGATCACGTTGGGCTTGTGGGTGGCGACCCCCGAATGGATCAGCACGATGGAGTGGCTGACGGGCGCATGCAATTACCTCTGGATGGGCGTCGTTCAATTGTTGTTCCTAAAATTTTTCTCGACGTCGATCAATCGATTGATCATGATCCCGTTGGGGCTGATGGCGGGCTGGTCGAACGAAGCGGGAGGGCTGGCGACGTTGTTCATCGCCGTCGCGCTGATGATCGGGCAACAAAAAATCCGATCGGCTCATCGGATCGGACTGTTGAGCTTTGCGCTCGGCTACGCGTTATTGATCTTGGCGCCCGGCAATTTCAATCGGCTCGCGCTCACTCAACCAAACTTCTCATTGACGACGGCGGTACTCGTCGAGCACCTCAGCCCGTTCGTCGAAGTGATCTCTCAACAATTGCTGCTGCTCGTCCCGCTCGTCATCGTGTTCTCCCGACGCGGCGCCTCGAGCTCGATCAAAATTTTTACGGCGGCGGGTTTGTTGGTGCCGACGGTGATGATGTTCTCGCCCGCCTTCCCGTTGAGATCATGTTTCATGTCGACGATTTTTCTGTTGATCGCCTCGACCGCGGCGCTCGATCGTCTCAACATCGATCCCAAAAAATATTTCAAGCCGTTGATCGCAATCGGGATCGTTTGGGCGTTGAGCGTGGCGGGCAGTCTCTATTCGGACATCTCGATCCGGCGACAGATGGATCATCGGTTCGAACTGATCAATGAGCTCAGCGCGGAGCCCTTACTAAAGGTTCCGCCGTTGAATCCGACGTGGCGGTTGGAAAAAATTTTGGGGCTTCGGATATTCGGCTCGGCGGCTATGTCGATTGGCGGAGAGTTATCCGATAATCCGCGCGAGGGTCATAACGTCACCTTCGCCAAGTATCATGGGATAAAAGCGATCGCCGTCGAGCGCTGAGATAAATTTCAATTCGCCTTGTTGCGCCACCAATTTGCCACGCCGTGGTCTCGCGTGACGCCCCAACCGTTATCGTAACAATCGGCGAGCAGTTTCATCGCATCTTTGCTGTCGAGCTCCGCCGCCTTTCTCAGCCAATACACCGCCCAATCGTTGTCCTCTGCAATGCCCTTGCCGTACAAATAATTATATCCGAGATTGTACATGGCAGCGATATTGCCCGCCTCCGCCGCCCTTCGGAACCAACGCGTTGATTCATGGTAATTGACATAAACGCCCCAGCCCTCATAGTAGCATCGACCGACCATGTTCATCGCCGCCGCATCATCCTCGTCCGACAAGCGCATGAACCATTTGAACGCCTTTGAATAATCATAACCGCCCTCGCCGTCGAGACACATTTGCGCAAGCCAATTCATTGCCGCAGTGTCGCCCGCCTCCGCCGAGCTCTCAAACCAACGTCGCGCCTCATAGTAATCTTTGCCGACGCCATCACCTTCGTAATACCGTCGCGCCACCCAATACATTGCATCTGCGTCGCCGTCGTTGGCGGCTTTCTTGAACCATCGAAACGACTCGTGTAAATTCCTCACGGCGCTCTCGTCATGATAAATCCAAGCCAACTTCTTCATCGCGCTCCAATTAAACGAGCCCGAACCCGCCGCACGTTCATACCATTCGATCGCCTCAATGAGATTTTCGTTGACGCCCCGACCGTCCCTGTAACAATCGCCAACCTCCTCCATCGACAACACATCGCCAAGTTCCGCCGCCTTCTCGAACCACTTGAACGCCTCATAAGGACTGTAAACGGTGCCGTCGCCTTCACGATACATGCAACCCAATCGGAACATCGAACTCGTGTTGCCGTGCTCGGCTGATCTTTTGAACCACTCGAACGCCAACGTCTCACTCTGCTTGACGCCCGCACCGTCGTAATACATGTCCGCAACCCAATACATTGCGTCGGCATCGTTGAGCTCAGCCGCCCTCTCGTACCATCGAAACGCCTCATAATAATTTTGATCGGTGCCGCCGCCCCAACGGTACATAAACGCCAGTGAGCTCATCGATTTGACATGCCCGAGCTCCGCCGCCGCCCTGTACCAATGGAATGCTTCCCTCTCGTTCTTGACGATCCCATCACCGTTCTCGAGCATTTTTGCAAGGTTGTACATCGCCGGAGGATAATTGCCGTTCGCCGCCTTGCGATACCATTGCGCTGCCTCCCATTTGTTTTCGACCACGCCCCAACTGTTTTTGAAGCATCGACCGACCATGTTCTGCGCCTCGGGCTTGAGATCGGTCTCTCCCTTTTCGGCGACCTCCTTGAACAATTTGAACGCCTTGTACTTGTTCTCGTCACCGTTCTCTCCGTTGAGATATATTCGCGCGAGTTTCAACTTCGCATGATATTTGTACTCGGTACCGCGCTCGGCAACGAGCTCGAACAGCTCTGTCGCCTTCCTCAAATTCATGTCCGTGCCGGCGCCATGTCGATAGCACAACGCAAGATAATACGCCAATCGATCGTTGAAAGGATCGTTGCCGTTCTCAGCATGCGCCTTATCAAACCACTTGAACGCCTCAACTTTGTTCTCGTCGACGCCGTTGCCATGAAAGTACATGGCGCCGACTTCGATCATCGCCTCGATGTTGCCGAGTTCCGCCGCTCGTCGACAGCTCTCAAAATCGTTCGGGTCGAAGGACAGCGCGACAAGCATTTGAATGACGCGATCGGTTTGAGCGATCATCTGATTGACGAGCGTCAAACGCATGAGATTCTCCATCGACCCGAGCAGCTCATAGCAACGCTCGATGCTCCGCGCGGAATTCGTAAGGCAGAGGTCGGCGCACTTGCGATGGTATTCGAGAGCAGTATTATCAATCGGAGTCATGGCTTTGAGCCTCATTGTCCAAGAGTTGGTTGGCAGCGATCAATCTCATCAACTGCTCGAGCGATGATAAATACTTTTCGATGCCCTCGGAGCGTTGGGAGGAGGCGGAAAGCCTGTTGAGTATGTCGATGTTGGTTTGAGCAAGTTGCTCGAGCTTGGCATCGATGGACATTTCCCGCTCTTGAACTTCCTCCTCAATTCGTTCGATCCTCTGCTTGAGATCATCAAATACCGCCTCGCGCGACGACTTCAGCAGCTCATCCATCGCATCAAGTCGATCATTCAACAGCTCTATCGCATCTTGCGCCTCGTCGGCTCGATCCATCAAATGCGTCATCGTCTCCAACAGCAAATTTTGATTGTCGATCATCTCCTGATGCTCGTCGCGATACCTTTGAATCAGCATCTCTCGATCTATCAAGATGCCCATCTCTCACGCCGCCTTCTGTATCTTCGTGTTGATTATTCCCTCTGCACGCTCGATCGCATACAGTTTCACTCGCGCCGGTATCTGCTCGCGCTCTTTATCAAACGTATTGCTGTTGATCTCGCGCTCCCATCGATCAAATTCCGTCTTCGCCTTCCGCGCCTCCCGTTCCTTGTCATCGAGACGATCCTCAAGAAATTCGGCAATCGCATCCGTCTGCTCGTAGAGACCGGCGCTGATCGCTTTGATCAAATCTTCCTTGGCATCGTCGATCACATTCTGCACAAAATTTTTCATGCGCCGCGTCCGAGAATCGCCCTTGGGCATCTCCAAAATCCGACGACACTCATAATCGTCGAGCGATATCCTTGTCGAGATCGCATCGGTGATCGACCCGTCGATCCGACGGAGCAATCGCTCTTGCTTGCGACGAATGCTCTCGAGCCCGAACGCATTTGACAGCTCCTCATTATTCTCGATCTGATCGATCAACGCTTCAAAGTACTTCTTGATCTCCTTGCGAAAGTGCTGTTCGAGCGCTCTGCCGTCGGGACAATATTGATCGTGATACTGCCGAAGGAGATTGGAAATGTTTTCTACCTGCTGCACCGTCGACGACGCCGATAACGACTCCGCCCTGCCAACCTGCTCGCTGACATAATTCGTCCTCTCGGCGGGCTTCGGATCAGAAATCAATCCGATTTTTTTAGCCGCACCAATTGCAAGCGCCGCGGGAGCAGCAATCGTGGTGACTACCGCTGCCCCCACAGCCTTAACCACATCGCCCAAAAAACTGAAGAATCCCATGCTCAAGCCCCCACTTTCTCAACAATCGCATCGCAACATGCAATTTTAACTCGCGCTCGAGCGATCAACTCTTCGAACCGATCATTATCACCGGCGTCGAGCGACTTCACGATCGCATCATACTCCTCAACGTTGCGCTCCACCCTCTTGAGCGAACGCTCCAAATCATCTTCCATGTCAACGTAAAGCTCCGACAGCTCCGCGCGGACGAGCTCGGCATACTCCTCAAGCGTCTCATCGAGCACCGCATTGGTGAAGCGTTCGAGCTCGGCAGTCTTCTTCGCGCTCGTCGGCAGCATGAGGATCGAACGACACTCCTCATCGTCGAGAGAGATGCGACGGTTGAGCGCGTCCTTCCAAAATGCGTTGAGCCGATGTTGAATATCTTCCATTCGACGCTCGACCGATCGCGACGAGATATCATACTTTGAAAGCAGTTCGGAACGATCCTCCAGGCTGAACAACTGCTCCTCAATGTAAAATTTTAGCGCGTCGTTTGCATTGTCGATCGTCGCCCGACTCTGCTCGAGCACTTGAGCCCGCAACTCGCAGAGCGCATTGCCGATCTGTTCAACGTCATTGATGGTGGCGTTATCGTTCAGCGGCGGCGCTTCGTTGAGCCTGCCGAAGATTTTCTGTCCGATCTCGACGAAAAACGGGATCGCCGCACGGATCAGATTTCCCAAGATCGTTGTGAACGACATGATCATCACCGCCTCAGTTCTTGTTGCGAATCGCCGCGATCACTTCTTCAACGCGTTGGGTCGTCGCATTTTTGAGCTGCTTGACGACAGCGGAGAGCTCGCGCTTATCCTCCTGCACCTGTTCAAGCTCTTTGACCCTTTGATCGCGTTCTGCTTGAATCTGATCGAGGCTCTTCTTGCTGTCTTCAATGAGCTGCTGTTGAGCGGTCTTCTTCGCCGCCATCAATTTCTTGATCTCTTCAACGTGACTGTCATACGTCTTGATAATATCGTCGATGAGATCCTCTTTGTGCTTGGCAACAACTTCCGTCTGCAGCTTGTGGAACAACGGGCGAATGTTGGTGAACTCCTCGAGCTCGGCAAATCTCGCATTCAACTCTCGCGCTCGAATCCTGAACTTGCCCAAGAGCGGGCGCAACGTGAACTCCTCTTCGTCCTCGGTGAGCCGATTGTCTTTGTACTTCTCGAGCAGAGTGAACAGATACGCCGTCACCGGCACGAGATTGCTCTGCACCAGCGCCTCGCTCTTAAAGCAGTTATCGCCCTTGAGGTACTTGGTCCACTCGACCTTCTGTTTCTCCCAATCGGACTTAGGATTGTTGAGCGTGTCGAGTTGCGTGGCGATCACATAGACTTTATTGATTTTGCCCTTGGTATTGGTGAAGACGCGTTGGAGAGTTTGAAGTTCCTCGCCGGTGAGCGAATCGCCCTTGACGCACATGAAAACGGCGTTGGCTCGAGCGATGTAGCCGCGCGTGATGTCGGAGCGGAACGTGACAACATCGTTGAGACCCGGCGTGTCGATCAACACAACTCCGTCGGGCAGATCGAAATCCTTAAGCCCGACCACCACCTCTTTGACGAAATAATGTTCGGGGTGCTGAGAAGAAGTTCGACGCTCAATCTCTTGCTTGAGCTCCTCCCGATCGTTGAAGTGCATGGTCTGCGTCGGTTGGTTGAGCCATCTGGATTTCTCGGCGTCGGCATTGAGCTTATTGTAGTCCTCAACGAAGACGGTATTGGTCGCCGACGTCGCGCTCTTCCACAGCGCCGCCCACTCCTGATCGGTATAGAATGAAATCTGGACAAAGTCCTCATCAGCCTTCTTGAATTTGGTGAGCGCGGCAGTTTCGGGCGTGACGCGCGTCGAAGCGAGCTCATAATTGAGCAGCGCATTGATGAGAGTCGACTTGCCCGCCTTGATCGTGCCGACGAGCGCCACTTGAAACTCGGGGCTGGCACAACGCTCGAGGAACGCCGACAAATCCTTTGAGAGTTTGATAATATCCTGCTGCTCGCCGTTCCCCTCCGAGCTGTCATCGAAAACTTTATCGTTAATGAGATTTTTGATCTGCTCAATGCGAACGGCGCACTGTTGAGCGGTGGCATCCCAAGCGTAGCGTTGAGCATCGATCGAGCCGTTGATGAGATCATTAATGTGTTGAACGTCGGCTTGATACTTCTGCTCGTTGTCCTTATTTTGGAAATCCATAAGAGCATCACTCTCAACTTAAGTTATGATACAAATATAAATGGGCGGGCGTCGGTTGTCAATGGCGACGAGATTTTTTATAATGGGTTGGGAGGTGAGAGCATGCAGACCGTGACGATATTGGTGCCGTGCTACAACGAGGAGGCGGTGCTCGAAAAATTTTATGCGCGAGTGCAATCGGTGGTCGGAGGGATCGACGGTTGCGAGTTCAAATATGTTTTCGTGAACGACGGCAGTTCGGACGGCACGCTCGAGCTCATGAGGAAACTGCATCAACGCGACGAGCGGGTTCACTATGTGGGGCTGTCGAGGAATTTCGGCAAGGAGGCGGCGATGATAGCGGGGCTGGATCACGTTGACAGCGATGCGGTGATCATCATGGACGCCGACCTTCAAGACCCGCCGGAACTTTTGCCGGAGATGATTGATTGGTGGCGACGCGGCTATAAAGATGTCAGTGCGAAGCGTCGAAGTCGTGACGGCGAGACATGGTTTAAGAAATGGTCGTCGCATACGTACTACAAACTTCTGCAGCGCATGACGGACTTCCCTATCCAGATTGACGTTGGGGATTTCCGATTGTTGGATCGTCAATGCGTAGAGGCGTTGAAGTTGATGAGGGAGGCTCAACGGTACACGAAGGGCATGTTCAGTTGGATCGGGTTCGAGAAGAAGGAGATACTCTTTGATCGGGACGCGCGGGCGGCGGGGCGGACGAAGTGGAATTATTGGAAGCTGCTCAACTTGGCGCTCGAGGGGATCACGAGTTTCACGATGGTGCCATTGAGGATAGCGTCGTTCCTCGGTTGCATTTTGGCGTCGACGGCGATGTGCTATATGATCTTTGTAGTGATCAAAACATTGCTCTACGGCGACGAGGTGCAAGGTTATCCGTCGATGATCTCGGTGATCCTGTTCATCGGCGGCGTGCAGATATTTTTCCTTGGGATCATCGGAGAATATTTGGGGCGGATATTCAACGAGAGTAAGAGGCGACCGCTTTACCTTGTCTCGGAGCTCGACGGCAAGACGGTCATCAAACAGAAGTTCTGATCGAAAATAAAAAAGGGCGCCCCCATCGGAATGTGGGCGTCCTTCCTTCAAACGTTGATCCTTTGACGCTGATATATTTGGTTGGAGAAAAGTAAAGGGCAGCGCCTTGCTCGCGGGGCGCCCGCCCTTCTTCAATGCGTCGGCTCAAAAATTGTTTGGGGCGAAATATCTTGTGGAGCTAAATATTTTTCTCGGGCTGATATTTTTAGGGGTTGCGAAAAGTAAAGGGCGGCGCCTGGTTCGCGGGGCGCCCGCCCTTCTTCACTGCGTCGGCTCAAAAAATTGTGTGGGGCTGAATATTTTCCCCGGACTAATATTTTGGGGTTGAGAAAAAGTAAAGGGCGGCGCCTGGTTCGCGGGGCGCACGCCCTTCTTCACTGTGTCGGTTCAAAAAATTTTTGGGGCTGAATATTTTTCTCGGGTTAATATTTTTAGGTGTTGAGAAAAAGAAAAGGACGGCGCCTTGCTCGCGGGGCGCCCGCCCTTCTTCACTGCGTCGGCTCAAAAAATTGTGTGGGGCTGAATATTTTTC
>JAFUXN010000123.1 GCA_017477125.1 Selenomonadaceae bacterium | reverse complement strand
GTTGCTCAGTATAAAAAATTATTTAGGGCGAAAAAAGATGGGCGCCCGCCTGCTCACGTGGCGGCTCGCCCCCTCTCCACGTTGCTCAGTATAAAAAATTATTTAGGGCGAAAAAAGATGGGCGCCCGCCTGCTCACGTGGCGGCTCGCCCCCTCTCCACGTTGCTCAATCTCAAAAATTATTTGGGGCGAAGAAAATATGGGGCGCCCGCCTGCTCATGTGGCGGCTCGCCCCTTCTCTCCGTCGCCCAACCTAAAAAATATTTGGGGGCGAAGAAATAAAGATTGGTGCGCCCGCCTTTACGCGTGGCGGCTCGCCCCCTCTTCTCTTCGACTCTTTGAGCGTAGAGGGAAGGCGCGGGAGCGGGCGTCGAAGCCCCGCGCCGACCTTTTTTATTCACGCCGCCCGTTCCGTCAATGCATTACCGCTTACATCATGCGCCTTCTGCTCGAAATTCCGATCGTAGAGCAACGCCGCGATCATCACCACGAAACACGAGCCGAGGTTATGCACCAACGCCCCCGTCGTCGGCGTCAACAGCCCTTCGACCGACAGCACGATCGCAATGAAGTTGATCAACATCGACAGGCTGATGCTCAAGAAGATCGTCTTGCGCGTTGCGTTCGCCAACCGTTTCAGGTAAGGTATCCTCGACATGTCGTCGGTCATCAACGCAATATCGGCGGCGTCAACCGCTATGTCAGAGCCCATCGCTCCCGGCGCAATCCCGACGTCCGCAGTCTTCAACGCCGGCGCATCGTTCACTCCGTCGCCGATCATGCACACGATCGCTCCGCTCGATCGGATCGCCTCCAATTGCGCAACCTTGCCCTCGGGCATCAGTTCAGAGTGCACATCGCCGATCCCCACCTGTTGAGCGAAGTAATCAGCCGTCCGCCGATTGTCGCCCGTCAACAGCATCGAGCGCGTGCCAAGCTCCTTGAGCTCATCGATCACACTTCTCGCCTCCGCGCGGATCACGTCCGATAAAGCAATCGCGCCCAAGCACTTTCGATCGTCGCCGAGCAACACCAGCGCCTTGCCCTGTTCTCTCAACGCATTTAAATTTTTGTTCTCCCCAATGTCGATCCCGTTTTCGTTCAAAAATTTTTCGTTGCCGACAAAATATCTTCGTCCGTCAATTATCGCCGATATCCCCAGCCCCGACTTCATCTCGAATTCCGTCGTCGACGGGATTATTTTTTTGTCGACCGATTGAACGATCGCCTTGCCGATCGGGTGCTCGCTCTTGGATTCCAGCGCCGCCGCCGTCTCCAAAATTTCTTCCCTCGACATCGAGCCGAACGACACCACGTCGCTCACCTTCAACGTGCCGTGCGTCAACGTCCCCGTCTTGTCGAACGCTATCACATCAACCTTGCCCATCAGCTCGAGCGCCTCGCCCGACTTCACTATCACTCCGTGCTTCGTCGCTTGCCCTATCGCCGCCATTACCGCCGTCGGCGTTGCCAGCACCAGCGCGCACGGACAGAACACCACCAGCACCGTCACCGCTCTGACGATCTCGCCCGTTGCGAAGTACGTCGCGAGCGCTATCAACAGCGCCATCGGTACCAAGCGGCTCGCCCACACGTCCGCTATCCTCTGCAACGGTGCCTTTTTCGATTCCGCCTCCTGCACCAGCCTGATCAATTTCTGCAACGAAGAGTCCTCTCCCACACGATCCGCGCGGATATCGATCGAGCCGAACCGATTGATCGTCCCGCCGAATACGCCGTCGCCCACCGTCTTATCGATCGGCAACGATTCTCCCGTCATGATCGATTGATCGATCGACGTCCGCCCGCTGACGATCGTCCCGTCGATCGGGATCGTCTCGCCCGGCAACACTCTCAACACGTCGCCCACATTGATCCGATCGATCGTGATCGTCTCGT
The DNA here is from genome assembly GCA_017477125.1 of Selenomonadaceae bacterium. Lineage (GTDB taxonomy): Bacteria > Bacillota > Negativicutes > Selenomonadales > Selenomonadaceae > Quinella. The sequence continues at coordinate 6,855 of JAFUXN010000123.1, read as the reverse complement.
CGCCGTCGGAGGTCAAACGTCGAGCGGTCGTCGGCGTCAAACGGATCAGTTTTTCGAGCCCGCGCTTGGCTCTGTCGACGGTGAAGTGCTCGAGCTTCTCGCCCAACGCCATGATGAATGCGACCTCGCCCGCCGCAAACAGATCGCCGATTGCGATCGCCGCCACCATCGCGATCGTGATCAACAGCGCCGACGTGATCCGACTGATGCCCTCGCCATTGAACAGTTGATGAATGCCCCAATACATGATCGGCGCACCGCAGATCGCCACGCTCAACCATGCGGGATCGAGCGGCAATTGATCCGTCAACATGAAACTCACGAGCAGGCACACGCCCGAGATGATTATTGCCGCCGTCGATTCGCATCGCTCCAAAACTTCTTCAAACATAATCGTTGCCTCCTTCGTCGTTATCGCTTATAATAATCTACAACTTTTTTCAGTTGGGCGAAACAGTCAATAGCGATTGGTTGTCGATATCGAACGATCTCGGAGGAGTGAACGGCAATGGACAGAAGGCAACGCAAAACCCGAGCGGCGATCTTCAACGCGTTCAAGTCGTTGCTCAATCGCAAATCGTATTATAAGATCACCGTGCAAGAGATCATCGACGCGGCGGACGTCGGGCGCTCGACCTTCTACGATCATTTCGAGACCAAGGACGCGCTGATCGAATCGCTCTGTCGAGAACTGTTCGAGCACATTGCTCAAAGCCTGCTCGATCGAAGTCACTCGCATTGCAAATTCACTTCCGAAGGCGACGATCGCTCGGCGTTCTGTCATATCCTCTACCATCTGCAGGAGGACGAGCGCTATATATTGCGGTTGATTGCTCGGGAGCGCAATGAAAATTTTTTGAGGTACTTTCAACAGAACATGAACGAGCTGTTGCGCGACGAAAAATTTTTCAATCCGAAGTGGCGGTCGTTGGGCGTGCCCGAGGATTTTTTGATCGATCACATCTCGTCGAGCTTCGTCAACATGATCCAATGGTGGGTTCGAAACAAGATGCAACCGGAGCCTCCGACGATGGACGCATACTTTCGCTCGATGATGAGCGCAGTGATATAAATCAGATTGAAAGGCGGATCGAATTGGCGAGGATTACCAAGAAGATCAAGAAGAAGCTCGCTCCAAAGCCGAGTGAGCAATCGAAGCCGAAGGAGAAGGTCGGCAAGGACTATTTATTGATCGGCGTGATAGCATTTACATTCATCGTGATGGTGGCAGGCTGGCCCACGATCTCGAACATGAACCGAGCGTTGTACTTCACGCTGCTGCTGTCGCTGTCGATGACGTACGCTCAACGGCATTACGATCTCAATGAGATTCAGGAGATATGGGTGCGGCGGATCGGGACGGCGTCGATGGGCTTTGCGGTGGCGCTGTTCATGCTGACGCTCTACTATCAATTCATCGCGAGCTGACGGGAGGACGGGACTATGCAGGCGATCAAGATTAGGGAGAACATTTATTGGGTAGGCGCGATCGATTGGTCGATGAGGAATTTCCACGGCTACGAGACGGGGCGCGGGACGACTTACAACGCTTATCTGATCATCGACGAGAAGATCACGTTGATCGATGCGGTGAAGGCTCCGTTCAAGGACGAGCTGATTGCGCGGATATCGAGCGTGATAGATCCGTCGAAGATAGATGTGATCGTGTCGAGCCATGTTGAGCCGGATCATTCGAGCGGGCTGCCGTTCATAGCGGCGTTGGCTCCGACGGCGGAGATCATCACGAGTGCGCCGAACGGACTGAAGGGATTGACGGCGCGCTACGGTCAATTGAATTACAAGGCGGTCAAAGCGGGCGATTCGCTCTCGATAGGGAGTCGGACGTTGAGCTTTGTGCCGACGCCGATGCTGCACTGGCCGGACTCGATGGTGACGTATTGCCCCGAAGAGAAGATATTATTCTCGAACGACGCATTTGGGGAGCACTTTGCGACGGCTCGACTGTTTGACGACGAGAATGATCCCGACGTGGTGATGTACGAGTCGAAGAAGTACTATGCGAACATCTTGATGCCGTTCGGGAAGCAGGCGCAGACGGCGTTGAAGGCGTTGGGCGGACTGCCGATTGAACTGATCGCGACGGGGCATGGGGTAATCCGTCGTCAATCGATTGATCGTATCATTGAGAGTTACAAGACGTGGTCGAGCGGCGCGGTCGATAATCGGGCGGTCGTGGTGTTTGATTCGATGTGGGGCTCGACGGAGATCATGGCGAAGGCGATCGTCGAGGCGTTTGCGTCGGCGGGAGTGCCTGCGTCGTTCTACGATATCAAATGCAATGCGATGAGCGACATAGTGACGGACGTATTCACGAGCAAATATTTGGCGGTGGGCAGTCCGACGATCAACAATCAGATGATGCCGACGATCGCATCTTTCCTGTGTTACATCAAGGGCTTGAGACCGTTGAACCATGCGGGATTTGCGTTCGGCTCGTACGGTTGGGGCGGACAGTCGATCGGGCTGGTCGAGGAGGAGTTGAAAGCTGCGGGCGTTGAGATCGTGCTTGACAAGATCAGGCTGACGAATGTCCCGACGGCGGATCAATTGAAGTCGATCGCCGACGCCGTTCGCTCGATCGTCTGCTAAAGCTCCGCGCGGAGCAATCAAAAAAACCGCCGCCCTTATCGGACGACGGTTCTTTTTTCGATCGATGATCGATGACGTTGGAAGGAACACTCGTTGTCGCTTTGACTACGACGCTAACGGATTAGCATTCGTCTTCATCGACTTTTGTACTGAGTTGTTGCGTGTCGGCGTCGACCGCCGTGCTCGGAGCGAGAGACACAGCTTCCGTTGCCTGCTGATCTGCCGCTTCCACGAAATCAGTGCTCGCGAACGCAAGTAAGCCTGCGCAGACCGCCATTGCTATGAACATTTTTTTCATCGTTAACACCTCCTTTCACAGCGATTTGATATATGGTTGGATTCAGAACTTCAAATCCACGCCCGCGATGAACGATCGACCTGGTGAGGTATAGATATTGCTGCCGTTTTTGCCGTAATACGAGTAATTTTGATTCGTGAGGTTATTGAGCTTGAGATAAACTGTTGCGTTGTCGTGAACTTTGCAGTTGACGTTGAGATCCAATGCAGCATATCTGGTGGCGTCAAAGGATTTCGCACTCAAACCTCCGTGCCCGATATTGCCGAGCAAATTAGCTTGCCAAATGCCATGATTGTAGTGGATCCCGGTTCTGTAATTATTTCTGGGTTGTGTGAATGAACCGCTGGAATTAAAACCGTCAATATCCACTTTGGCATAAACGTAGCCGACATCATAGCTCCAATCGTCGTCAATCTTCTGCTTAAAAGTCAATTCCACGCCTCGCGACTTTTGATTTTTAACATTGATGTAGCGATCATCCTCGTTAGTATCAATTGCATCATCCAAATCGACATAGAATAAGTTCACGTTCATACCGGTTTTGGCTCCGAAGTCATGTTCGATACCCAAAATTTCGGTGTGTCCTTTCTCGGGACGCAAATCTCGATTACCTTGGCGATTAGTTTGATTGACGTACAATTGATACGGTGACGCTGCTCTGTAAACGCGTCCCCACGAGGCGTAGAACTTTGTTTGATCATCCGCTCTGTAGTTGAACGCCAACTTGGGAGACCACTGATGCCCGTAGTCGCTGTTATCGTCGTATCGTGCCCCCGGGACGAACTTCCATTTCTTTCCCAGGCTGATCGTATCTTGCAAATAAAACGCTCGGTTAATCGCCTTTATATTATCGTAGTCCCACGACCAATGCTTCGTGCCCGTTTGGTGCCACTCGAGTCCCGTAACGATTTTGTGTTGACCGAGTATCCAGCTGTTCTGATAGTCCGCACCCTGCACACGGAAGCCGGAAATTCTGCTGTCTCCGCGCCCGGCTGTATAACGTGCTTGATCGTAACCGTTTCGGGCTTTGTAATCGTTAAAATAACGCAACCAACCCGGCGTCTGAGAGTTCTCCTTGAAGTTGTACACCAACGAAACGTTGTTGTATAACATCGATTTATAGCGATCTGTCGGATATCTGGGATTGGTATATTCATAAGCTCGATTATATTTGTGAGCGATGTGATGTCCGCTGAGTGTGAGCGAATTGCGTTCGTCGATCTCGTAATCCAATCGAACTGTGAAGGCATTGTCGCTCTTATCGCTTTCTCGTGAATAGGAATTATGGCTGCGTGTGATATTCCCGGGGTAATCAAACGGCTTACTTTTATGAATGCCGCCCGTAATAAACCAGCTGAAGTTTCCCGCTATGCCCTGATTGGTCGCCTCGTAATTATGCTGGTGCCATGAGCCCGTGTTGAAGTCGAAAGTTGTTTCGTTGCGCTCGCCTTTTTTGGTGATGATATTGATTATGCCGGTGACCGCGTCGGAACCGTAAAGTGCGGAGCCTCCGCCCTTAACGATTTCGATGCGCTTGATGTTTTTCATCGACGGGATCGCAGACATCTCCACGGTATCTCGATAGCCCACACCGTCATTATAAAGTTGATGACCGTCTATCAAGATCAAAACTTTTTCCAAGCCGTTCACGATTGGGACGTCTATCCCTGCCGGCACTATGATACCGTTCACGTGGTTCAGGACTTCTTGAATGCTTTGATAGTGATTGGCTTCGATATCCTTGTCGGTGATGGTTATGACGTTCGCCGGTGTCGTCCATTTGTTCACCGGAATGCGATCTGCCGTGATAACAAATTGGTTGAAATCCAGATAGGTCGGCGGAAACTCCTCATCGCCGTAAGCGGCTTGTCCTGCGAATGCAACGTTGGTCTGGAACGGTAAATATCCGCCACACCCCGCCGCCAGTGCCAGCGTAATCGCCAACTTCTTGCACTTGGACATTCGCCCTCGCCCGAATAATTTTTTGTACATGACGTCCTCCCACTGCAAATATTTTTGTGTACTATAACTTCTGTTTTGCGGTCTCCAAGTTCTTCTTGTAAACCTCGTTGGTCGGCTCGAGTTCGCTCGCCTTTTTATACGCCTCATATGAATTGGCGTAGTCCTCGGAGGAGTCGTAAGCGAAGCCCAATCCCGCCCACGCCGACACATCATTGGGATCAATCTTAAGCGCTTTCTTAAAACTCCTCTTGGCGTCCTCGAATTTCTTTTGACTGTTGTACAGATACCCCAATATGATCCAACTGCGTATGTTTTGAGGATCGAGAGAAGTAACTTTTTTGTAGCTGTCGATCGCCTTGTCGAGCTCGCCCTTCTGACCGTAGATATTCCCCAAGTTGTACCACACGTTTGCGTGGCTCTGATTTATTGCAGTCGATTTCTGATAGTACTCCAGCGCCTTATCAAATTCTTTCTGCTTGTAATAGACATTGCCGAGGTTGGCAAGAGGTATCTCGTCATTGGCGTCGATCGCGATCGCCTTGTTGTAGTACTCGACCGCCTTACCATAGTTGCCCAGATTGCTGTAAGCCAGCCCGACGTTATTCCAAGCCGCCGCGTAGTTGGGATCGAGCTGAATTGCTTTCTCGCCGTACTCGATTGCCTTCTTGTAGTCCTTATTGTAATTATGAGCGTACGACAGACCGTTGTAAGGAACGGCGAACCCGTCATACAACTCGATAGCCTTTTGGAAGCACTCTGCGGCTTTTGTATACTGCTCTTGATCATTGTAAACCCAACCGAGTCCCGTCCAAGGGGCGGCATATTTTCCATCCAAACTTATTGCCTGATTGTAGAGCTTGATCGCCTCAGCCGAATCGCCTCTGTTGTAGCACTCCGAACCGTTTTGATAGATTTGGGAAGCAGTGACCTTGTCTTCGTTGCGCTTGATCGCTACCGCTACCTCTTGTCGTTTGGCGGCATCATCGACGCTCTTTCTGTACTGCTCTCGCAACTCTACCATCTCGGTTTCGTTCTGCACGCGATAGACGTCCTGATCCTTTTGCATCTTGATCTGGTTTTCGGTTTTCTCTGCGGAGAAGTCTCGAGCTGCTTTCAAAACCTCGTCCGGGTCTATCCAAGCCTTAATGTGGCATATATACTTGACGGCACTTGTATTCGGGATGGGCTCGGGAGTTATTTTCTCGTCCTCAATTCTCAACAAACTGGCAGAGAGAATGGTTACCTGATCTTTGGTCAATACTCCTTTTTCTGTTTCGGACATGGAATAAACAAAGACACCGGCTTTCTCACTTGCAGCTCGGCGCGCGTTGGAGCGTGCTGTGTTCTGGGCGACTGCTACAGTCTCTAAAACACAACCCTCGCGTTTTTTTTCACGTTATTGATTGCAGATCAACGTGGCATGAATGTCAATGAGCAATCGCGGAGTCCGCCGATCATGCCGAACGATCGAAACTGTAGTTGTAAAACGTTGAGCGTCGCTAACGCGTGGTTAGTACAACAATCGATGAAAGTCTTTTATCATTAGGAGCAGTGCTAATACTGGTGATAAGGACGTGTTGGCGGATGGAGAGAACAGAGTTTAACACGAACATCGGCAAGAGAATCAGGAGAGTGCGCGAGGCGCTGGGCATGACGCGCGAACAAGTTTCGGAGGCGGCAGGAATTTCATCGCAGTTCCTGTTCTACATCGAGACCGGCAGAAAAAGCATGTCGGCAAAAACAATAGTTAACCTGGCGAAGGCACTCAACGTGTCGACCGATTATCTGCTGCTCGGCAATATTGAGCCGGTGTCGTCGGCAGCGAGCTTGGGAACGGCGACGGCAAATATCTTGCGCGTGCTCGACGGGCTTTCGATGGAGAAACTGAAATTGGCGGAGACCTTCCTCGAAGACTTCTCAAACGGCGCTCGCAAGGACGCAAAAAAAATCCGCCGCCCTTGAACGACGACGGTTTAATCAATTCC
>JAFUXN010000122.1 GCA_017477125.1 Selenomonadaceae bacterium | reverse complement strand
TTTTTCATTTCCCGCGCCTCGATCGATGATAGCCGGTGGTGAAGTACGGGCGCCCGCCTAGTCATGGGGCGGCTCGCCCTTTTCCATGGTCGACGGCATGGTCGGAGCTAAAAATTTTTGAGTAGAGCAGCCGGCGGCGGTTGCCACGCGAACCGGCGGCGACGCCTTTTTTCATTTCCCGCGCCTCGATCGATGATAGCTGGTGGGGAAGTACGGGCGCCCGCCTCGGCATGCGGCGGCGCGCTCTTTTTATTGTCGACAACCTTTTTGAACCGATCAATGGTCGAAGATGAAAACTTCATGGGGCGGGCGTGAGCAATTATCCTTTGAACTCCTGAACCCAATAGTGTTTGTATCGACCCTTGCCGTCGTAAATGTACGCCACGCCGAGGAATTTAAATTTCTTGTTGAGGATATTGGCGCGATGCCCCGGCGAGTCCATCCACTGTTGAACAACCATCTCGCACGACGTCTGCCCCGCCGCCAAATTTTCTCCGACCGTCTTGTAGCTGATGCCGTAGAACACCGAACTGAACGGCAGCCCGTTGGGTCTGGTATGCGAGAAGCTCTTTATGATCTCTCGAGCGCGGATCATCGCCGGTCGATACAGTTCTCGCGACAATTTCAATGCGGGCACTCCCGCCTTGCGCCTCTCGACGTTGACCAGATGCAAAATCTCTTCGGCGGCCTGATCTCGACTGATTGCCTCGACCGATGCCGCCGTCGATATGATGATGAGCAGCGCGACTAATGCCGTCGAAAAAATTTTTTTCATGATTACTCGTCTCCAATGGTTGAGCGTTCGTCGTCGAGCACCCTCCGCGCGGATTGAAGTTGAAGCTCGACCTGTTGATACGAAGTGCCGCCCAACGAATTTCGATTGCCGACGCACGTTTCGGGCTTGATGGCGTCGAGCACATCACCTTCGAACAGCGGCGAATATTGTTTGTACTCGTCGACCGTCATATCCTTGAGGTAAATGCCGCGCGCAATGCAGTCGTGCACGATCCGCCCCGCGATCGCATGCGTCTCGCGGAAGGGCATGCCGCGCTTGACAAGATAATCTGCCAAGTCCGTCGCATTGCTGAAATCTTCCTCGACCGCACGACGCATGTTCTCGACGCGGAGCTTCATGCCGCCGATCAATTGAGCGAACACCGACAGGCTGAATTTGATCGTGTCGATCGCGTCGAAGAGCCCCTCCTTGTCCTCTTGGAGGTCCTTATTGTAGGCGAGCGGCAACGATTTGACGGTGGTGAGCATCGCCATCAGATGACCGATCACCCGCCCCGTCTTGCCGCGCACCAGCTCGGGCACGTCGGGATTTTTCTTCTGGGGCATCATCGATGAGCCGGTACAGTGAGCATCGTCGAGCTCAATGAAGGAGAATTCGCGGCTGCACCACATGATGATCTCCTCGCTCAATCTCGACAGGTGGATCATCAGGATCGACGCCGCCGACAGAAATTCCATCACGTAATCGCGATCGCTGACCGCATCGAGACTGTTGTTGTAAATTCGATCGAAGCCGAGCAGTCGAGCGGTCATTTCGCGATCGATCGGGAAGGTGGTGCCGGCGAGCGCTCCCGCCCCCAACGGCATGATATCCGCCCGTTGATATACTCCGTCGAAGCGATCGAAGTCGCGGCTCAACATGGAGAAGTACGCGAGCATGTGATGCGCGAACAGGATCGGTTGAGCGCGCTGAAGGTGAGTGTACCCGGGCATGATCACGTCGCGATGTTTGTCGGCGGTGCGGACGAGCGATTGTTGGAGCTCGACGAGCAAGCGTTGCACCGCACGCGTTTGACGTCGGACGTGCAGATGCATGTCGAGCGCGACCTGATCGTTGCGGGAGCGAGCGGTGTGCAGTCGACCGCCCGCCTCGCCGATCCGATCCGTCAACGCCTTCTCGATGTTCATGTGAATGTCCTCGAGCTCAACGCTGAAGTTGAACTCGCCTCGATCGATCTCCGCGCGGATTTTTTGAAGACCGTCGATGATCCGATCGCGATCGTCGTCGGTGATGATGTGGCGGGCGGCGAGCATCTTGGCGTGAGCGATCGAGCCGTCGATGTCCTCTTGGTAGAGGCGCTTATCGAAGGCGATCGACGCTTGAAACTCGTTGATCATCTCGTCGGTCGTCTTCTCGAAACGCCCGCCCCACAATTTTTTGTTCTCAGTCATAATTCTCCTCGCCGAACTGCGAATCGATCATCGCCTTGAGCGCCGCAACCGCCTGTTTGGCGTCGTCGCCGTCGGCGCTGATAAGCACCTCCGTCTGATAGATGATACCCATCGACAGCAGTTCGACCGTGCTCTTTGCGTTGCAGGTCTTGTCGTTCGCCTCAAGCGTGATGTCCGATTGGAACGTCGCCGCCTTCTGCGCGAACTTCGTCGCCGTCAACGCATGCATTCCCGTCAAATTTGTTATCGTCGTCGCCGCGTGCGCTCTCATTTCGATTGCTCCTTCATCATCAATGCGCGTACTTTGAGCGGCAACCCGAACAGATTGATGAATCCCTCCGCGTCCGCCTGATTGTACACGTCATCATGCTCGAACGTCACGAACTCTTGACTATAGAGCGAGTAAGGCGACTTCGACCCCGCGCTGATGATATTGCCCTTGTAGAGTTTCAAGCGGACGGTGCCGGTCACGGTCTGCTGAGTGCTGTCGACGAACGCCGCCAACGCTTCCCTCAATTGACAGAACCACATGCCATCATAAACGAGCTCGCCGTACTTGACCGCAACGTGTTGTTTGAAATGATACGTCGCGCGATCGAGCGTGAGGTATTCGAGCTCGCGATGAGCGTAGACGAGGATCGCTCCCGCAGGGCACTCGTAGATCCCTCTTGACTTCATTCCCACAAGACGGTTCTCGCAGATGTCGACGATGCCCACGCCGTTGCGCGCTCCGATCTCATTGAGCAGCTCGACGAGCTCAACCGCGCCGAGTTTCTTGCCGTTGACGCCGACGGGAATGCCGCGCTCAAATTCGAGCTCAACGATCTCCGCCTTGTCGGGAGCATCTTCGGGCGCCTTGCTGATCTCAAACATCTCGTTCTTGGGCGCGTTCCACGGGTCTTCGAGATCGGAACCCTCATGCGACAGATGCCAGATGTTTCTATCCTGGCTGTAGATTTTGTTCGACGCCGCAATCGGAATGTCATGTTGCTTGGCGTATTCGATCTCCGCAGTCCGCGAATCGAACGTCCACTCGCGCCACGGTGCTATGATCTTCAATTGAGGAGCCAACGCCTTCACCGTCAGTTCGAAACGCACTTGATCATTGCCCTTGCCCGTCGCGCCATGAGCGATCGCGTCCGCGCCTTCCTGCTCGGCGATCTCGACCAACGCCTTCGCGATCAACGGACGAGCGAACGACGTGCCGAGCAGATATTTATCCTCGTAGACGGCGCCCGCCTTGAGCGTCGGGAAGATGTACTGCTCGATGAACTCACGCTTGAGGTCTTTGATGAACACCTTCGACGCGCCCGACTTATACGCCTTCTGCTCGACCGCATCAAGCTCGTCGCCCTGCCCGAGGTCGGCGCACACCGCTATCACTTCGCAGCCGTCGTAATTCTCTTTGAGCCACGGAATGATCACCGAAGTATCGAGACCGCCCGAGTATGCCAGTACCACTTTGTTGACTTTTGCCATCTTAAAATTTCTCCTCTCTAACTGATGACGACGTCGAAGGGCAACAGCCTCATCTCGTCCGCCGTCAATGTCCTGCCGAATACTTCTTCGGCTACCATTTTAATTTTCTTCTCGACGTAGAGCGACGGATATCTCGCCGCCAAATATCGCCGATACGCTTGCAGTTCCGAAGAACCGTCCGCCACTATGTTTTCGAGCCCGCCGAGTTCGCCGATGAGCTCTCGCATCACGCTCGTTTTGATGAGCATGCAATCGAGCCCAGCATAATCCGTCGGCACACGTTGATGGTTGAAGAAATATATCGCCTTCAACGGGATCACTCGCGCCGACCATGCCAGATAATATTCCTTCTCGCACTTGAGCGCATACTCCATCAGCGGCAACCGACTGCCGCCATCGAGCGAAATGATCTTGTCATGCCCGATGTACTTCTCGATGAACGGCAGCGCTCGCTTCGATTGCTCCGCGCTGAGGACGATATCATAATCCTCGAGCTCAACGTCATGCCAATTGTCGAGTTCCGAAGGATAGAACAGATAATTGTGATCCCACTCGGGTTCGCAACGATAGTCGAGCGCCGCAAAGAACTCCTCGATGAGCGGGAATTTATCGGGGAACGACTCGACGAACATGAGCGGACGCGTGCGCTTGATCGTTTCGAGCGCGCCCTCGAGCACCTTTAATTCCATCCCCTCGACGTCGATCTTGATGAACGTGACCGATTGCAGATTGAACGAATCGAGCGTCGTCAAGTTGATGTCGCCATTACTATTATTCTCTGTGAGCACGGTGCCGCCTGTGTTGTCGGGGTTATACGCTTTGACGGCAGCTTTACCTTGCCGATTCGACAACCCTTCGTTGTGGAGCTCAACCCGATCATCGAGCCGGTTCAATCGGACGTTGAAGTTGAGAATTTTAAACGTCGATGCGATCGGCTCGAATGCGATGATCTTTGAGGCGTTGAGCTCATTGGCGAAGAACAGAGTGTGATTGCCGATGTTGGCGCCGACGTCGACCACAACACTGTCGGGAGCCCCGAGGCGTTGAGCGATCAGCCCGCCTTTGAAGTCGAACGCAATCCGATAGAGCATCTTACTGTCGAAGTAGTCATCGTTGTAGATGATCGCTTGTTGGATCAGATCGTTGGAGGCGCTCGGCAGGAAGAATTCCGAATGCGTGCGCGAGGGTCGATAACACATGTGGTTCTCGTTCAGACGCAGCGATTGAATTTTCGCCAGCACCTTTGCTCTGATCTCGTCCGACAGCTCGTTCGCGCCGCGTTGAGCGAGTTGCTTATTATATTCCTGCGGATTGTAATTGAGCATGCCAATGTTTGGAATTTGATTCTCCAGATAAAATGCCGCCTTGTGCCCGCTGACGTACCGGGGCGTACTGTAATATCTCGTCGGATTGAAGAGTGCCTCGGCGGTGGCGGGCTCGATGAAGTGATCCGCCGCCAGATCGTTGCGGACGAAGAACGCATTGACTCCGTTGAGGTTGGTGCCGACCAGTTGATAATCCAGCTCACGACCGAGAAGTTCATACGCTTTAAGCGAGGCGCCCTGCCAATCGGAACCGCTCCACGTATGTTGAGCGTTATAAGCCTGCTTCCAAGCATGATTGGGCGGGAACTTTGAATTGTATTCGATGATGACCGCGCGCGGTTTGACGACGTTGATCGTCTTCCAAATGTAATAGTCGTTGCCGTCGATGTCGATGCTCAACAGATCGATCTCTCCGACCATGCCTCCGCCGGCGATGAGCTCATTGATGTTGTCCTTGGTGATGAATGCTTGACGGCATTTGAGCTGACCGTTGCGGATCGCGGGATAAAATCTCAAACCGATCTCTGCAACCGCCTTCTCATCGCCCTCGAGCCACAGCCCGCGCCAACCTTTATGCAAGAGGTAATGACCATTGCACTCGAGTCCGTTCTCAACGCCGAACTCCACAAACGTTTTGGAAGTGGTGCCGATCCGATTGAAAATCTCCTCAATGATGCCGTCCTCATCGTTCTGCGAGTAGACCTTGAAACCGTAGAGCTCGAGGCATTTCGGATTCTCCAAACGTTTGGCGGTGGCGATGTCGTAGGCGATGCCAGCTCGATTTGCTGACGCCCCGATATAAGTTAATAGAATATCTTTAACGTCCATGGCAAAACTCCTTTCAACGATCAATGCGGCAGCCGCGCCCAACGCCGTTCAAATTCCTCGTCGGACATCGGCTTGTAATGATGCATGAAACTCTTAAACTGTCGATGCCCGCGCGCGCCGAACACCACGCCCATGTTGATCCGCGGTATCGTCCAACGAGCAGGACGATCAAATTCTCCCGCGTCGAGCACATCAACGATAACCGCCGCCTCATAGCCCGCATCGATCGCCGCGTCGATCACTCTCTGATCATAATCGCCGCACGGATACGAGAACAGCCGCACCGATCGCCCGCTCAACTCCTCAACTCGCGCCTTCGACTCAATCAGCTCCCGCTCAAGCTCCTCGTCCGTCAATCGAGTGAGATATTCGGGATGGCTCATCGTGTGCGATTCGAGCGTGAACTTCGGATTGGACGCCAGCGCCTTCAACTTCTCCTCCGACGCATGATAATATTCTCGTCTCGACAGCGGCTGCCCGATCGAATCAACGATCACAAAGAACACCGCGCCCATGTCTCGCGCCTCAAGCTCCTCCGCCGCGTACCGCGTGATCCCGCCGTAGTCGTCATCGAATGTGATCAGGAACGTCTTCTTGGGGAACGGCTCCCCGCGCTCGAGATATCCGAGGAACTCATCAGCCGATAACGCCTTCCAACCATGCGCCTTCAACCAATCAAGTTGATATCGGAACTCGGCAAGCGACACGTCAAAGCCTTCCATCACAACCTTCGCCTTGATGTCGTGGTAGATCAGCACCGGCGGGAAGTATGCGCGGTTCTCGACGGGCTCAACGGGCGCGGCGCTCGCGCTTGACCACATCATCGCCGCCATCAACAGCGACCAAAAAAATTTTTTCAGATCAAAACCTCCTCACTGATTGAGTGGTGCCCAACGCTCTGCAAACATCTCGGGCGGCATCTTCTTGTAGCTCTTGATGAATTTCTTGAACAGCTTCTGATTGCCGTCGCTCAGCTCCACACCCATGTAAATGCGCGGGATCGTCCAGCGCGCCGCTCGATCTAACAGCCCGCGATCCTGCACCGCGAATGCCGTCGAATATCCCGCCGCAATCGTCGCGTCGATCACTTTCTGATCATAATCGCCGAACGGATACGCCAACGCTTTGACCGTGTGCCCCGTCAGCTCCTCAATCGCCGCCTTCGACTGCTCGAGCTCCCTCTTGAGATCTTCCGCCGACAGTTTATCCAAATGCGGGTGGCTCATCGTATGCGACTCGATCGAGAACAAGCCCGTCGCCGCCAACGCTTTGACCTCCTCCGCCGTCAGGTAGGGATAACCTTTCGTCTCCAACTTCTTGTTGCCGATCAGATTGGGATTGACGAAGAAGGTCGCTTTCATACCGCGGTCGCGCAACTCTCGCGCCGCAAGCATGCCCGCCTCCTGATAGCCGTCGTCGAACGTGATCAGGATTGCGTTGCGGGGAAATTTCTTTCCGCTCTCGAGAATCTCAACAAACTCGTCCATCGACAGCGTTTGATAATTGTTTTTCTGCAACCATTTGAGCTGTGCAACGAAGTCCTTGATCGTCACGTCGAATTTGTTGAGCGCAAACATCTTCACGTCGTGGTACATCAGTACCGGCGGGAAGTATGAACGCGTTTCCTCAACGGCGGCAAAGCTCCGCGCGGAACCGAGCACCATCGTCATCAACAGCGACGCGATCAAAAAAATCTTCTTCATCGATTGAGCCCCTCCTTAATCGACCATGGTCAACGCCATGATCGCCTTTTGAGTGTGCAGACGGTTCTCCGCCTCGTCGAAGATCACATGCGCGTTCGCCTCAAACACTTCTTCGGTGATCTCCTCGCCGCGATACGCCGGCAGGCAATGCATCACGATCACCCGACGGTCGGCGCCCTTCAACAGTTCGGCGTTGACTTGGTACGGCGCGAAGATTTTCTTGCGAGCCTCGTGCTCCGCCTCCTGCCCCATCGATGCCCAAGTATCCGTCGCCACGATGTCCGCATCCTTGACCGCCTCGAACGGATCAGCCGTCCAAGCCAGCGTCGCGCCCGTCTGCTTTGCGTCCTCGAGCGCATTCTCGAACACCGTCTGATCGGGCTTGTGATCCTCCGGCGTCGCCACCGTCAAACTCATGCCGACCTTCGCCGCTCCGTACAGATATGAATTCGTCATGTTATTGCCGTCGCCGACGTACGCCATTTTGAGATTGCGGAGGTTCTTGCCCTTGTGCTCTCTGATCGTCAACAGATCGGTCAGCACCTGGCACGGGTGAAGCAGATCGGTCAGCCCGTTGATCACCGGGATCGTCGCATACTCGGCGAGCTCAACCACGCGCTCATGCCCGAACGTGCGGATCATAATCCCGTCGAGGTAGCGCGACAGCACTCGAGCGGTGTCCTTGATCGGTTCGCCGCGACCGAGTTGCAGATCGCGATTGGACAGAAACAGCGCCGACCCTCCGAGCTGATACATGCCGACTTCGAACGACACTCGCGTGCGCGTCGAAGACTTCTCGAATATCATGCCGAGCGTCTTGCCCTCAAGAATGTGGTGCGTGAGCCCCGCCTTCTGCGCGAACTTGAGTTCGGCGGCGTACGACAAAATATTTTCGACCTCGCCGGCGCTGAGGTCGTGGATTGATAGCAGGTCTTTGCCTTTCAACATTGACATCTCCCCCATCGATTGAACTTTTAACGGTCGAAAGTGTAGCACAGAAAAATCTTTAAGGCAATAAAAAATGTCGCCCTGCAAGCGACAACAATCGAGCGGCGGCGGACTATAATCTCGCCATAAAAATTTTGAAGGGGCTTGATAGCAATGGCAGAGGAACGCAAAATGATCAATGAGCGCAAACCGTTGACGGAGGTGGTGTTCATCCTCGACAGAAGCGGCTCGATGAACGGGTTGGAGGACGACACGATCGGCGGGTTCAACTCGATGCTAGACAAGCAGAAGGCGAGCAACAGCCGCGTGCTGATCTCGACGGTGCTGTTCGATCATCTGCTCGAAGTGATATACGATCGGGTGCCGATTGAGACGATCAAACATATGACGCGCGAAGATTACTACACGCGAGGGCGAACGGCGCTGCTCGATGCGATAGGCGAGACGGTCAAGCACATCAAGACGATCCACAAGTACGCTCGCGACGAGGATCGTCCCGATAAGACGCTGTTCATCATCACGACCGACGGTAGAGAGAACGCCAGCACCCGATACAATTACGCCGACGTTAAGAAGTTGGTGGAGGATCAGAAGGAGGCGGGCTGGGAATTTCTGTTCCTGGGCGCGAACATCGATGCGATCAAGACGGCGGGACGGTTCGGGATTGACGCGAGCCGCGCGGCGAACTATCACAGCGATCACATCGGCACTCGCAAGGCGTTTGATACGTTCGGCGAGGCGATGATGTGTTTCGCGGCGGCGCCCTCGGGTGATTTGATGAAGAATTTCTTTGACGACGGCGATTGGAAGAAGGACATCGAGCGGGATTTCATGAGTCGCTCGAAGGACAACGGCAAAGGAGCTTGATAGCGATGGCAGAGGAAAGCAAAATGATCAATGAGCGCAACCTGTTGACGGAAGCAGTGTTCATACTCGACAGGAGCGGCTCGATGAGCGGGCTCGAAGATGATACGATCGGCGGATTCAACTCGATGCTCGACAAGCAGAAGGCGAGCGACAGCCGCGTGCTGATCTCGACGGTGTTGTTCGATGATGTGCTCGAAGTGGTACACGATCGGGTGCCGATCGAGACGATCGAACACATGACGCGCAAGGATTACGAGACGCGAGGTTGTACGGCGCTGCTCGATGCGGTGGGCGAGACGATCAAACACATCAAGACGATCCACAAGTACGCGCGCGATGAGGATCGTCCCGATAAGACGCTGTTCATCATCACGACCGACGGCATGGAGAACGCCAGCACTCGATACAGTTACGCCGACGTTAAGAAGTTGGTGGAGGATCAGAAGGAGGCGGGCTGGGAGTTCGTCTTTCTCGGCGCGAACATCGACGCGGCAGAAACTGCGGGGCGGTTCGGCATCAGCGCCAATCGAGCGATGAACTATCACAGCGATCACATCGGCACTCGCAAGGCGTTTGACGCGTTCGGCGGCTTGATGTGCTGCTTCGCGGCGGCGCCCATGGGTGAGGAGCTCGACGAAAGTTTTTTGGAAGAGGTCAAACGGGACTTCATGAGTCGCAAGGTGGAACGTTGAGCCTTACAGAGACTGCTCAAGAACGCCGTCGAGAATATCAACGACCTCGTCAACGTGAGAGTTGTTGATGATCAACGGCGGCACGAACCTCAAAACTTTACCGACGGTGCAATTGATGATGGCACCGCGCTCCATACAATCGGCAACGATCTCGCTGCCGGTTTTTTTATTGTCGACGGAGAGTTCGGCGCCGAGCAACAGCCCTTCGCCTCTGACGTCGGTGATCAACGTCGGGTATTTCTTCTGCAGCTCGAGCAGTCGACCCTTGAAATAATTTCCCACCTCGACGACGTGATCAAGGAACTTTTGATCGGGAACGGTATCGAGCACGACGTTGGCGGCGGCGCATGCCAGCGGATTGCCTCCGAAGGTTGTGCCGTGATCGCCGGGCTTGAAAGCCTTCGCCACTTCCTCCGTGACGATGAATGCGCCGATCGGTACGCCGCCCGCCAGTCCCTTCGCCAGCGTGACGACGTCGGGCTTGATGCCGTACTTCTCATAAGCGAAGAACTTGCCGCTCCGTCCGATGCCCGATTGAATCTCGTCGAGAATCAACAGCGCGCCATGACGATCGCAAAGTTCCCGAACGCGTTTGAGGTAATCGCCCTTGGGAGGATAGACGCCGCCTTCGCCCTGAATCGTTTCGAGCATGACCGCGCAAGTCTTATCGCTCATCATCTGCTCGAGCTCGTCAATATCGTTGTAGTGAACATAATCGAAGCCGCCGGGCAACGGCTCAAAGCCTTTATGGTATTTGGGTTGCCCCGTCGCGGTCAACGTTGCGAGTGTTCGACCATGAAAGCTGTCGAGCGCGGTGATGATCTGATGCTTGTCGGGAGCGATCGAGTGAGCATGCTTGCGCGCGATCTTGATTGCGCCCTCGTTCGCCTCGGCTCCGCTGTTGGCGAAGAACGCGCGGTCGAGTCCGCTGAGCTTGACGAGTTTATGAGCGGCGTCGGCTTGGGGCTGAGTGTAGTAGAGGTTGGATATGTGAATGACCTTGGCGGCTTGATTGGCAATGGCGTCGACGAGCGGCTTATAATTGTGACCGAGCACGTTGACGGCGATGCCGCCGAGGAAGTCTATAAATTTCTTGCCGTCGACGGAGAAGACGTAAGGACCTTCGCCGTGGTCGACGACGAGCTTATAGCGATTGAAAACGGGCAGATACGCCCGCTGATCCCTATCGACGATCTGTTGAGCGGTGTTGTTCAATGAAAAGCCTCCAATGCAATTAATTTGAGTTGCGTTCGACGAGCTCGGCGCGCGAGACGGGCATACCAAATTGAAAGTGCCAGTCCTCATCGTCCGAAAAGCAGAACGGCTCGTCGGCGGCATTGACAAGGACGAGAGAAGTATCCTCGGGCAAGAGCAAGACGGGCGCCGCCATATCCGTGAAAACGTATTGACCATATTTGCGGATCGCGGGCAATACTATGCCCGTCACCCACTCGATGAACGCTTCCGCCTCGGGCAACTTCGATGATGAGCACAGCCTGTAAAATCCCGGCTCGTCGATCACATTGATCATCTTGTTGATGCCGGCAACCGCGTCGCTTGCCGTCGCTTGCTTCCGATCAAAAAAATCTGTGCGATCAATCGTCCTTCTGTGTGCGGGCTTAACGTGGGCTCTGACCGCTTTGGAAGGATCTTTATAGCCGAGAGTCTTTGCCACATCGATTGCGATGAACCAGATTTCGCCGTCGAGGTACAAACAACGAATCGGCTTATCAAACCGTTGAGAGAAGAACTTGAAGAAACAACCACAGTGCTCCGTCAAATCCCTCACGACATTATTCATCGCGTGGTCGTAAGCGGCGGCGACCTCTCTGCCGCGGCAATCCGAGCGATTGCACGCCACTTCCATGCTGTCGATATCGGTCTCGAAAGGACGATGGCAGAAGAAGCAGATGCGAACAACCTTGTCGCCGTCCGCCGTCTGCAAGCTGTCAGCCGAATGGTTGTCGGCGGCGATCACATCTTCCAAACTCATAATCGGAATATGCTCCTCATGCAGATCATTTCTGCTCGAGCAGTTTGAGCAGTACCGTTGAACGCGACTGCGCCCCCAAAATTTTTGATGGCAGTTCTCGCAAACCAACTCGAGCGAAGGATTGTACTTGGAATGATAGAGTTTGTGTTCGCTGTGCGTCATCAGCAGAAGCCACTCGATGTCGTTGCAGGAAGTGTCCCAATTGCCGTCCTTGCCTCGACGGTCGTGGTGAACGATGGAACCATCGGGCTTATCGCCGTTGTGAAACTGCCAGACCGCGACGTGAAGGAACTCGGCTTTGATCTTGCCTTCGTTCTTCTTGTCGGCGATGAAATAGCCGCTGCGGGTGCGACGATACCTCCGACCGTTGAACTTCTGCGTCCGCTCGTCGACGACGAGGACGTGACCGTTGCCGAGATCGCCGGGCTTGGTGTCGGGGGCGTCGGGTTTGATGTGCCGCCGCGCTCTGATGACAGCCTCTCGCTCGGGCGTCATCTCCACCCAACAATTACTCTTCCTTCTACCCATAAAGCAGTCCTCCTTTTGCACTTGACAACAGGGATCGTGCTTTGCTATCATGAAAAACGACTTGAGACCCCTGTTGTTTTGTTTTTCGGCACTAACAGTTTAACACAGGAAACGTTTCAAGTCAAACTATTTGTAGAAGGAACCGCGCGGCAATGCCGCCGATTTTTTTTGCCCCGACGCTCGGACTACTCTACTTGAGTGCCGATGCCGCGCGCGGTGAACAGCTCCAAAATGATCGAATGCGGCAACCGCCCGTCGATGATGTGCGTCTTCTTGGTGCCCGCAGAGATCGATCTCAAGCACGCCTCAACCTTCGGGATCATGCCGCCCGCGATCAATCCGTCTCTGATCATTTGTCGAGCATCGTCCGCCGTCAACGTCGAGACGAACGAGCTCTTATCGTTAAAGTCCCGATACACGCCTTCGGTGTCCGTCAACAGCAGGAGCTTCTCCGCCTTCAACGCGCCCGCGATGTCCGCCGCCACATAATCAGCGTTGATGTTATAACTCTCGCCGCGTTCGCCCACACCGATCGGAGCGATCACCGGCACATAATTTTTATTGAGCAAGTCCTCGACGAGCGTGATGTCAATGTGTTTCGCCTTGCCGACGTATCCGATATCGACCTTCGTCTTCTCGCCGTCCTCGTAGACCGTCGCCAACTTCTTCTGCGCTTGGATCAAGCCCGCGTCTTTGCCGCTCAACCCGACCGCGCGGAGCCCCCGACGATTGAGCAACGTCACGATCTCCGAATTGATCTTGCCGTCGAGCACCATTTCAGCGATCTCAACGGTCTCCTCGTCGGTCACGCGCAACCCGCTCACGAACGACGACTCCTTGCCGACTTTTTTGAGGAACTCGGTGATCTCCGGACCGCCGCCGTGCACGATCACCACTCGAATGCCCACGAATTTCATCAGCGCGATGTCCTGCATCACCTTGTCTTTGAGCTCATCGTTGACCATCGCGTTGCCGCCGTACTTCACCACTATCGTCTTGCCGTTGAACTCTTGAATGTAGGGCAACGCTTCAACCAGGATCGCCGCTCGATCCTCTGCAGAGTATTTCATTCCCATCGCCCGCGCCTCAAGTGTGATACTCGCCGTTGATCTTGACGTACTCATAAGAGAGATCGCACGTCCAAACCGTCGCCTCCGCGTCGCCCTCGCCAAGATCAATGTCGATCACGATGTCGTGCGCCGACATGACTTTTTTGAGCTCGTCGGCATCATAAGTTGCGCCCACGCTGTGCGCATAGACGGGGATATCGCCGAACTTCACGACGGTCTTCTCGGGACTCATCTTCACGCCCGAATATCCCACCGCGCAGATCACTCTGCCCCAATTGGGGTCCTCGCCGAAGAACGCCGTCTTGACCAGCGGGCTGTTCGCCACGCTCATGCCTACCTTCTTGGCGTCGGCAAAACTCTCGGTGCCGTGGACGTGGACGGTCAGGAATTTCGATGCGCCCTCGCCGTCGGCTGCAATCCGCTTGGAAATCTCGGTGCACATCGCCTTCAGCGTCTCGACAAATTTTTCGTAGTCGGCACCGCGCTCAACGATCTTCTCATTGCCCGCCGCTCCGTTGGCAAGCACAACCACCATATCATTCGTGCTCATGTCGCCGTCGACGCTGATCATGTTGAACGTGACCTCATTGATCTCGCTCAACGCCGTCTGCAACAGTTTCTGATCGATGTCGGCATCGGTGGTGATGAAACAAAGCATCGTCGCCATGTCGGGACGGATCATGCCCGAGCCCTTTGCGATCGCTCCGAACCGAATCTGCTTGCCGCCGATCTCAACTTCGGTCGCGCATGTCTTCGAATAGGTGTCTGTGGTGATGATCGCATTGCCCGCGTTGACCGAGCCCTCGCGCGAGAGTTCCTTGACCGCGTTCTTGATGCCGATCTCCATCTTATCCATCGGAAGGTTGACGCCGATCACGCCCGTCGACGCAACGATCACCTCGTCGGCTCGACAGCTGAGCTCTTGAGCGGCGATTTCGCACATCTTTTCTGCGTCGCGAAGTCCCTGCTCGCCGGTGCATGCGTTGGCGCAGCCGGCGTTGGCGACGATCGCCTGAGCTTTACCGGTGCCGACGACGATCTTGCTGACGCGGATCGGAGCGGCGGCGACTTGGTTCTTGGTGAACACGCCCGCGACTGCGGCGGGACGATCGGAATGAACGACGGCGACATCGAGGTTGCCGCTCTTCTTGATGCCGGCGCGGACTCCTGCGGCGGTGAAGCCGAGCGGATACGCGACGCCCGCGAGTTTATGCTCTTCACTAAACATATGAGATTGCCCCTTTCAATTGGCGCTGAAAAAACTCGTAGTATGATACCAAAGTCGAACGGCAAAATCAACTTGCATTTTGGCGCGCCGATCTATAAACTTATTGCCGACTTCAATCAAGAGAGTGATGCCCTTGAAAAAAATTTTGATAGCCGCAATCGCATTCGTGGTGATCCTCGCCGCGGTCGGCATCGGGCTGTTCATCAGCTACAATCAGATGAAGAAGCTGCCCGCCAACTCGTTCAAGACGATCCGAGAGGCGATCGCCGCTCACGATGCCGCGACCTTTTATAAAATGGTCGACATCGATGCGATCCTCAACACCGCCGCCGAAGAAATTCTCGTCGAGCAGCTCAATCAAGACACGACCGCCTACTCGATGCAGGAGGTTGCGAACACCTACAACAATGAGCTCAAGCCCGACTTCATATCGGTGACCAAGCGGGCGGTCGACGAGTATCTTACGACGGGGCGTGTGAACCTCGACGCCGTTGCGATGACCAACACTCAACGCTGGCTCAAGCGCGCGTCGATCAATTCGTGTGAGATCATCGGGATATCGAAGCCGGCGACCATGGGGCAGAACGGTTCGGCGCTGATCATGTTCAACAATACCGATCTCAAATTCAGTTTCGAGCTCGAGCTTGAGCTTGAACGCGACGATCAAAACGGTTGGAAGATCACCAACGCCAAGGGCTTCAACGATTACAACAAAGCTCTCAAGCGTGCGCTCGACAAGAAATTGGCGGCGCTCAACGCTCCGATCTACTCTCAACTCAATGAGATCGTCGACGTGCGGGAACTCAATGCTCGGATCGGCGAGGGCGATGAGTACGGATTCTCTCAAATGTTGAAGATATCGATGAAGGCGGACGTGAAATCGAAAAAACCGTTGGCGCGCATCGTCGGGAAGATCATCATCGGCTACAACGACGACAGTGCCAACCCCGCGCCGTTCGTGATCGATATGGCGTATCACCCGACGGGACTGCAGACGTTCAACATCGATAAGGTGCTCAACCCGTTCGTTCGAGCGGACGTCGACATCATGAAGCATGGGCTTAGACGTTCGGCACTCCGCGCGGAGATCGACGAAGTTGATTTTCTCGACGGCACGGTTCTCAAAGTTCTCGACCAACTGCCCGATTAAAAGAAGGATTATCGGCGGGCGGCTCGAATAGTTATCCGTTGTCAGATCAAAACTCTTGGAGGTATTATTGAATGAACGATTACACCACGAAAAATATTCGCAACGTCGCGGTCGTCGGACACGGCAAAACCGGTAAGACCTCGCTGCTCGAGGCGTGTCTGTTCAACAGCGGCGCGACCAAACGTCTGGGCAGTGTCGACACCGGCACGGGCGTGCTCGACTACGAGGCAGAGGAAGAGAAGCGTAAGATGACCATCGGCGATTCGCTGGCGGTGTGCGAGTGGAAGAACTCCAAAATAAATTTCATCGACACGCCGGGTTATCCCGATTTCGTCGGCGATGTGATTGGCGCGTTGACGGCGGTCGACAGCGCATTGATCGTCGTGTCGGCTCCCGCGGGCGTCGAGGTTGAGACCGAAAAGGTTTGGAACCTTGCCGAGCAGCTCAAACTGCCGCGCGCATTCTTCATCAACAAGATGGATCGCGAGCACGCCGATTTCCACAAATGCGTTGAGGCTCTTCGCGCGAAGTTTGGCAACAATGTCATTCCGATCCAAATTCCCGTCGGTCGCGAGGATTCGTTTAAGAGCGTGATCAATCTGGTTAGCAAGGCGAACATTCCTGCCGAGCTCGAGGACGAGGTTGAGGAAGCGCACATGCAGATGATCGAGGCGGCGGTTGACGTGAGCGACGAGCTTGCCGAGAAATATCTGATGGAGGAGGAGCTCACCGAGGCGGAAGTCAACGCGGCGATCGCCGAGGGCATCAAGATCGCAAAAGTGTTTCCGGTGTTTGTCGGAAGCGCGCTGAAAAATATCGGCATCAAAGAGTTGATGGACGCGGTGGTTGACAACATGCCGTCGCCTGACGCGAAAGTTTACAGCGGCGTTAATCCGAAGAACGATGAGATTGTCGAGCGCAACGTTGATGCGCCGTTCAGCGGACAGATTTTCAAGACGATGGTCGATCCGTTTGTGGGACGTATGTCGTACATTCGAGTGATCAGCGGCGACATGAAGGGCGATGCGACGTATCAACTGGCGAGCGGCGAGAAGGAAGGGCAGGAGCGTCTGAGCGGCATTTCGACGATGCAGGGCAAGAAGCAAATCCCGATGACGGCAGCGCACGCGGGTGATATCGTGGTGACGGCAAAACTGTCGAGCGCGAGAACGGGCGACACTCTCTATGATAAAGCGGCGCCGATCAGATATGCGGCGATCCAATATCCGGAGCCGATGTTGGCGATGGCGGTAAGCGCGTTGAAGAAGGGCGAGGAGGATAAAATCTTCTCGTCGATCTCGAAGCAGCAGGACGAGGACCCGACGATCAAACTGACGAAGGACCCCGAGACGAAGCAGGTCATTCTCTACGGCATTGGCGAAGTGCATCTCGACGTGTTGGGCGACAAGATTCAGCGCAAGTTTGGCGTGCAGATGGCGCTTGGCGAGCCGAAGGTTGACTATCGCGAGACGATCCGCAAGACGGTTGAGGTGCAGGGCAAGCACAAGAAGCAATCGGGCGGACATGGACAGTACGGTGATGTTTGGCTGAAGATCGGTCCGAACAAAAATCCCGAGGAAGGCAACAAGTTCGGCAACATCTTCAGTGAGAGCGTGTTCGGCGGAGCGGTGCCGAGAAACTTCTTCCCGGCGGTCGAGAAGGGAACGCATGAAACGTTGGCAGAGGGAGTAATCGCGGGTTACCCCGTCGTTAATGTAAGTGTAAATTTGTACGATGGTTCTAGCCACCCAGTGGACTCAAGTGAAGCAGCGTTCAAAATGGCAGCGTCGATTGCGATCAAGAGGGGAGTGCTGTCGGCGGAACCGATCCTGCTCGAGCCGATCGATGAGATCACGGTGCTCACGCCCGACGAGTACATGGGAGATATCATCGGCAAGCTCAATAGCAAGCGCGGCAGGGTGCTGGGCATGAATCCGCTCGGCAAAGGCATGTCGGAAGTGAAGGCATTGATCCCGGCGTCGGAGCTGTACAAGTATGCGACGGATTTGAGATCGCAGACGCAGGGGCGCGGGTCGTACTCGCTGAAGTTCTCGCATTACGATCCCATGCCCGATAAGCTCGCCGAGAAGATCATCGAGGAGCATAAGGCGGCTAAAGAACAATAATCCCTGTCTCTGAAAAAATAATAGGCGATGGGGTGACGATGAAATGACGGGCGCCTGCCTCCCAATGGGGCGGCGCGCCCGCTTTTTGTTTCGATCTGAATCAATTTGAGCGACCATGAAATTTTATTTGAAGGCGATGAAAGATGGGCGCCCGCCTAGTCATGGGGCGGCGCGCCCTATCCTTTCTTTTGCCTCGACGCTGAAAAATTTTTTACGACGGCAAGGAAATAAGTGCGGCGCCCCGCGAATAAGGCGCCGCCCTTTCCTTTGTTCGGCTCCAACTCCTACCCAAGAATTTATGTCGAAGGCAGTAAAAAGGGGCGACCGCCTCGGCATGGGGCGGCGTGCCCTATCCTTTCTTCCGCCTCGACGCTGAAAAATTTTTTACGACGGCAAGGAAAGAAGTGCGGCGCCCCGCGAACAACGCGCCGCCCTTTCCATTGTTCTGCTCCAACTCCTACCCAAGAATTTCTGTCGACGGCAGTAAAAAACGGTCGTCCGCCGGCTCACAGGGCGGTTCGCCTTATCCTTTCTTCCGTCTCGACGCTGAAAAATTTTTTTACGACGGAAAGGAAAGAAGTGCGGCGCCCCGCGAACAACGCGCTGCACTTT